>NZ_JAHTGR010000018.1:0-128824 GCF_019166075.1 Duganella violaceipulchra
ACAGATGCCATGGATCATCTATAATGCTGGCCTGTTGTTGATGACAGCGACGCGGGAGTAGCTCAGTTGGTAGAGCGCAACCTTGCCAAGGTTGAGGTCGAGAGTTCGAGACTCTTCTCCCGCTCCAAGTTATCAAGAACTAAGTAGCACTGGCAATAATGACCGCTAGCTGCTATGATGTTGGACTCCAAATGCGGGAGTAGCTCAGTTGGTAGAGCGCAACCTTGCCAAGGTTGAGGTCGAGAGTTCGAGACTCTTCTCCCGCTCCAGTTTCTTTGAGACTGGTTGGCGCAGTAAAAATCAGTAGCTCCAATGCGGGAGTAGCTCAGTTGGTAGAGCGCAACCTTGCCAAGGTTGAGGTCGAGAGTTCGAGACTCTTCTCCCGCTCCAGAATTCCGGATCGCAGCGCGTAACCCCGCTGTGCGTCTTAGTAAATAGTTTCCTCTGGCGAGGTAGCAAAGCGGTTATGCAGCGGCCTGCAAAGCCGTCTAGGTCGGTTCGACTCCGATCCTCGCCTCCAGACAATTTGAACTCCAAGCGGGAGTAGCTCAGTTGGTAGAGCGCAACCTTGCCAAGGTTGAGGTCGAGAGTTCGAGACTCTTCTCCCGCTCCAGTATGTAGAAGGGCAGCCGATGTGGCTGCCCTTTTTGCATTTCAAGAACGGTGTCAGCATTCACGGGTTGCGCTGTACACCTGATCAGTTTGCAGTTTGCGCCTGCCGCGTAACGAGCGGAACATTTTCGGTTGAATAGCGGACCGTAAGGAACTCTCCATCTTGATAGGCGACGGGTAGCTGACCTTGCGTCCTGTTTGCTGTCTCGAGCATCAGTCGATCATGAAGTACCGTCTGATTTTGGGCTGCATCGTAGTGCGCGATGAAATAGTCGGTGGTAGTCAGTACCACGCCATCATAGGCCCCTCTCAACTCATCAGTATCAGCCAATTGGTAGCCCGTTCGAGCAAGCGCATCCATTAGTTGGTCCATTTCCTCTTCGCGTCGTTGCAGAGGTCTGACCAACTTTTCAATCACCCAGTCTTCGGCGCCATCTGCGATGGAGAACTGTCCACCGCGTTCAATGACCACCTGTAGCGTGGCGCCTTTACCGTCGATACTATTGTCGTAGACGTAGACGGCATCGGCAATTTCCGCTGCGCGTGGCAGTAGCGCGAGCGTACGATGGTAGCGAACGCGCACCTTATCTGGCTTGACGTAATGGCCGGTGGTGCTGCCTGTTTCGTAGCGAAATTTTACCCGCTCGACGTTCTTCTCGGGATCGTCGGTGGTGATGAAGGTCAGAAACAGATGGTAGCCCTGTTCCTTGAGCATCAGCATTTCATTGATACGTGAAGGGTGTGACATAACCGTTTCGAATGCAAACGGCAATCGTCCGGCGATTGCTTCGGCGCGCGCTGCCATCGCTGCGCGTTGGGCCGCCTCGTCGCGGGCATTTTGATCCGCAAATTCACCCTTCAGGTCTTTGGCCACCTGGTCTGGATTGATAAAATGCTCTGGCAATGGCACCACGCCGCGCATGGTTGCGAGGCCGGTTAGCTTAAGTTCGTCTATTAGTGATGTTTTGCCAGACCCATTCGGACCAGCGAACATTACGACCAGAGGGCCTATTTCTGCAGCGGTTTTTTCGAAGGTCATGGCAAAAAACGCGACCAAAGCCGCGTTTTCAGAAAGAAGGCGGTTATTTTTGGTCAGCCAGTCTTCGACTAGCGTAGCTCGCCACGTCAAAATTAATGGCTTTGTTCACGTCACGCTTCGGCGTCAATTCAGCGCGCCGTTTGATCTGGGCAAGCGTGTGTTCCATGTTGCCAACGATGGCCAGGTCCCATTGCTTCACCGTCGCGCCTAGAAATGGTGCATTTCCCTTTAACGTAGTGGGAGAACGGAACCGATCAGCAGAGCCGGGCGTCTTGAGTTTCATGAAATTTCTCCTACTGAGATGTTTTCATTATAGACCAAAGCGGATAGAAGGCCTCGGGCTTGATCGGTTCGACTCCGATCCTCGCCTTTAGAAAATGGAACGCCACGCGGGGGATCGTTTCCGTTGATATGGAACGGTCCATGTAGATACTTGTGGATGCATCCGGAGGATACTATGGCAAAGTCAGTAAATCTTACCGTTCAGCAGTGGGGCAATAGCCTGGCGGTGCGTATCCCGACAGCGATTGCCCGATCCGCGCATTTGTCGGTGGGGCAGCCGGTTGAGATGGTGTTGGACGAATCTGGCATTGCGATACGTGTAATCGTATGACTGGAAATGCCGGGGAGCGAAAGCGCATCCGATGAGACAGGCGCCGGAAGATGTGTTTATCCTGGCCCGCGCTGCGCTGAACCCGATCATCGCGATAGGATAGCGGTGTGAGGTCGCCGCATTTAGGGCACAATGGCGCCGTTCCCGCTCATTCCCGCGATTCATGACCTCTCCGCATCCAGACTCCGAAGCCGTCGCCGACACCGATCCCAGCGTCTATCGCACCCTGCTTGAATCGACCCGCGCCATCCCTTGGCGGATCGATTGGGCCAGCATGCGTTTCACCTACATCGGCCCGCAGATCGAAGAGCTGCTGGGCTGGAAACAGTCGAGCTGGCTGACGGTGAACGACTGGGCCGACCGTATCCACGAAGATGACCGGCAGAAGACGGTCGATTTCTGTGTCGCCCAGTCGCAAAAGGGCGTGGACCACGAAGCCGACTACCGCGCACTGACGCGCGATGGCGACCAGGTCTGGATCCGCGACGTGGTGCACGTGGTGCGGCATGCCGATGGCGGCGTCGACGCGCTGGCGGGATTCATGTTCGACATCACCGCGCGCAAGCAAGCCGAAGACAAGATCCTGCAGCTGCAGCGCGAGCTGGAAGTGCTGTCCTACCGCGACAGCCTGACCGGCGTGGCCAACCGCCGCATGTTCGACACCCTGTATCCGGTCGAATGGGCCAAAGCGCGCGCCACCGGCGAGCCGCTGTCGCTGCTGGTCATCGACATCGATTACTTCAAGCAGTACAACGACCACTACGGCCATGTGCAGGGCGATGAATGCCTGCGCCGCGTGGCCCAGGCATTGGACAGCTGCGCCTCCCGCACGCGCGACCTGTGCGCGCGCTTCGGCGGCGAGGAATTTGTGCTGCTGCTGCCGGCCACCGACGAGGACGCCGCCCGCAACGTGGCCGAGCGCTGCCGCAGACTGTTGCAGCACAAGGAAATCCCGCACGCCCGCTCGGGCGTCGGCCGCGCGGTCACCGTCAGCATGGGTGTCGGCACCATCGTGCCCGGCGCCCATGACGACCGCAACGTCTTCCTGGACCGGGTCGACCGCCGCCTCTACCAGGCCAAGTCCGCCGGGCGCGACCGGATCTGCGACACCGAGACTTGATCAATTCCCGATTTACATTCCACCCGAAAGTACAAGATGAAACAACTGCTGTCCACCTGCGTTATCGGCCTCACCCTGACCTTGGCCCTGGCCGGCTGCGAGCGCGCCAAGGCGCCGCAAACCGCCGCTGCCGACGCCGCACCTTTGCAAAAGATCGACACCGTGGTCGGCACCGGCAAGGAAGCATTGGCCGGCGTCACCGCCGTGGTCAACTACACCGGCTGGCTGTACCTGCCGGCAGCGCCGGCGCAGCACGGCGCGCAGTTCGATTCCTCCATCGGGCGCGAGCCGTTCAGCTTCCCGCTGGGCGCCAGCCGCGTCATTCCTGGTTGGGATGAAGGCGTCAAGGGCATGAAGGTCGGCGGCAAGCGCACGCTGATCGTGCCGGCCGCCATGGGCTACGGCGAAAACGGCGCCGGCCCGATCCCGCCGAACGCCACCCTGATCTTCGACGTCGAGCTGCTGGACGTGCGCTGAGTCCCACGCACGCGGAATCACGGCCGGGTATTCATGGCGGCGTCCTGATTTTATGCGCGTCAACCAGCCGCTTGATTGCTTCCAGGTAGGCTGGAAGTCGGGTAACCAGCTGGCGCGCCAGCCTCAAGTCGCCATCGGTTCGCTTTGCTTCCAGCAAGCGTCCGAGCTCGGCCAATCCCGTTGCGCCGGCGGCGCTCGCGGTTGACTTGATCCGATGGCCCAACGCACCGATCGCCGCGCTGTCCTGCTGTGACAGGGCCACATTGATCTCCGTGATAGCCTGCTGTAGCGAGTCAATAAATACGTCGACATAACGCTCCAGGCGCTCCGGGGCGTTGACACAAAGGCCGGATAATACCGACAGGTCAAAATCCTCAGGTCCCAGCTGCGGCGCGGCATCAACCGGGTGCACCTGCGGGCCTGAAGCTTCCACCGGCTGCGCTGCAGTTGCCGGCCCGGATCCGGACCGGCCTGCCCATTTCAGGAGCATGTCAAATAACAGCGTAGCGTCGATGGGTTTGCTGACCACGTCATTCATGCCTGACGCGATATATTGCTGGCGCTCCTCGCTGCGCGCGTTGGCAGTGAGCGCGATCACCGGCAGTGCGCGTAGGGCCGGATCTGCGCGGATATGCTTGATCGCCTCCAGGCCATCCATCTCCGGCATCTGAATGTCCATCAACACGCAATCGAAAACTCGCTGGCGCAACAGGTCCAGCGCTTGGGCGCCGTGATCGGCGACGGTGACCTGCGCTCCCGCGTCGGTCAGCATGTCGTACCCGACTTGTTGGTTGAGCAAATTGTCTTCCGTCAGTAAAATACGCATCCCGCGCAAGCAGGCGCCATGCCTGGGCGCCTGCGCGACGTCGTTGTCGAGCGGCGTGCGGCCGAAGGCGAGGCGTATTTCGCACCAGAAGGTGCTGCCTTGCCCGAGTTGGCTCTGCATGCCGACGGTGCCCCCCATCAGCGCCACCAGTTGCTTGCTGATGATGAGTCCGAGGCCGGTTCCACCGTAGCGGCGAGTGGTGGTGGTGTCGGCCTGTTGGAACGGCTGGAACAATTTTTCCTGCTCGACGTCACTGATGCCCGGACCGTGGTCGCGCACTTCGACGCGGACCAGGCTGTCACTGTCGTCCTTGCCCGCTTCCGTGGCGGTGATCACGATCTCGCCGCGGGAGGAAAATTTTACGGCGTTGTTGGCGAAGTTCAGCAGCACCTGGGTCAGGCGCAGCGGATCGCCGCGCAGGTAGCGCGGCAACCTCGGATCGATTTCCAGCCGCATCCGCAAGCTCTTTTCAAGCGCCCTGAACAATACCTGATCGTGCACGTTTTGCAGCACGCCCTTCAGGTCGAAGTCGACGGTCTCGATCTCCAGCTTGCCCGCCTCAATCTTGGAAAAGTCGAGAATGTCGTTGATGATGCCCAGCAAATGTTTGCTCGCCACATCGATCTTTTCCAGATAGTCGCGCTGTTTCGGCTTGAGCTCGGTCTTGAGCGTCAGGTACAGCATTCCGATGACGGCGTTCATCGGTGTACGGATCTCATGGCTCATATTGGCGAGAAAGTTGCCCTTGGCCTGGCTCGACGATTCCGCCAGGTCCTTGGCCGCTTCGAGCTCGCGCGTGCGCAGCGCCACCCGCTGCTCCAGCGTTTCGTTCGCGTGACGCAGCGTGTTTTCGATCCGGCGCTTGTGCGCCAGATAGCCCATCAGGATCAGCACCACGATCAAACCTGGTATCAAATACGGCAAGACATCCTGCAACGACACCTTGTGCTCTTCGTAGATGCCAAACCACTTGTCGTGGATCTGGTCATAAGTGCCGTTCAGCTTAACGATAGACATGCCTTCGTTGATGCTGGCGAGCAGATCGGCATTGCCTTTTTGAACGGCGAACGAGAATTTCTGGGCAAACCCCACCCTTAAATCCAGCGCCTTGACATTCCGTATATCCGTTGCCAGCAGGGTCTGCATCCCCACCAGTTTGCTGATCAGCACGGCGTCGTGCTGGCCCGATGCGAGCAGTCCGAAGCAGTCAGCCGCGGTGCGTTCGACCACCAGCTGACGCTGCCAGCCCTGGCTCAGCGCGTAGTCATGCGCGAGATCGGCTTTCAGCACGATGATCGCCTTGCCGGCCAAGTCCGCTTCGGTGCTGATGCCGGAGCTACCCTTGCGCACAAATACGGCGCCGTTGACTGTCACGTGCGGCACCGTGAAATCGGCAAACTCGCGCCGCGCGCGGGACTGCGCAAGATTGATCAGCACATCGATTTTGCCATCCTTGAATTCCTGCAAAATCTGATCGAAGGGAGCGACGCGCAAGATATAGGGCAGCCCCCGTTCCTTGGCCACCGCCTGCCACAACTCCACCGTAAACCCGCCCGCCGTGGCGCTGGTGGTGCCGGTGGAAAACGGCGGGAATTCCTCTTCGCTGCCCACCACCAGCGTTCGCGCCTGCTGATCCTGCCCCAGCGCGGCGCCCGACGCCAACAGCAGCAGCGCCAGCAGCCACGATTTCGCCCTTGGCGTCATGACGATCTCCCGTTTAATGCATCGCTAGGCCTGTTGCCCGGCCCCCGGCATTGCTGGTTGGTCCGGATTGCCATGCAGCCGCCAATGGTGGGCAAACGCTTCCCGAACGTGGTCGCGCAGTTGCTGGTCGTCCCATGGCTTGGTGAAGAAACGGTACACGGCGCCCCGGTTGATGGCGTCGATGACCGACTCCAGCTCGGTATAGCCGGAGAGAATAATGCGGACCGTGTCCGGATGCAGTTCCTTGACCTTCGACAGAAAGTCCGTGCCGGACATGATGGGCATGCGTTGATCGCTGAGGATCACCTGGACACGGTGCATGGCCAGCAGTTCAAAGGCCTCGAACGGGGACGTGGTCTGTAGTATCTGGTAGTGCTCGTTGCGAAAGACGCGTCTGAGCGCGCTCAGTATGTGCGGTTCGTCATCCAGCAGCAGGATGGTGCGCTCGGGCTCGGCGCCACGCGGCAGCACGGGGCGGTTCTGCTGGTGACGCAGCATTTCCGTCAGCGCCGCCGCGGGCACCGGCTTGCTGAAATAAAAGCCCTGCACGTCATCGCATTTGATCGCGTTGAGGAAACCCAGCTGCCCCTGCGTCTCGACGCCTTCGGCGACCGTTTTCATCTTCAGGGACTTGGCCATCAGGACGATGGTCCTGGTCAGCGACGCATCGTTGGGGTCGGTCGTAATACTACGGACAAAGCTGCGGTCTATCTTGATGACGTCGATGGGAAAGCGCTTCAGGTAAGCCAGGCTTGAATAGCCGGTGCCAAAGTCGTCGAGCGTGAGCGTGACGCCGATGGCCTTGATGTCCTTCAGCGCCGCCAGCATGCTGTCGCTGTCGCCCATCAGCATACTCTCGGTTAATTCAAGCTCCAGGTGCCGGGGCGCCAGCCCGGTCTCGGCCAGGATGCGCGTCACCAGGGCGGCAACGTCCTGCTGGTCGAACTGAATGGCCGACAGATTGACCGCGACCGTCATCTCGTCAAACCCCATATCGTGCCATTGCCTGGCCTGGACGCAGGCCGTGTGCAATACCCATTCGCCTATCGGGCCGATCAAGCCGGTCTTCTCGGCCAGCGAAATAAAGCTGCCGGGCTGGACCATGCCGTTCTGTGGATGGTTCCAGCGGACCAACGCTTCCACGCCGCTGAACCTGCCGCTGCAAAGATTGACCTTGGGCTGGTAGTAGACCTCGAACTGCTGCTGCTCAAGCGCCACGCGCAGCGCATTTTCCATTTCGACATATTGCTCGATGCGGCGTCCCATTTCCTGTGCGTAAAATTTAAAGCAATTGCGTCCACTTTCCTTGGCCTCGTACATGGCCACGTCGGCGTTCCTCAAGACGACGTCGACGTCATCGCCGTCATCGGGGTACAGGCAGACGCCGATGCTGGCTGTCACATGCAGTTTGCGAGCGTCTACCAGGAAGGGCTCGGCGAACAGGTCCAGGGCTCTTTGCGCCGAGTGCAGCACGTCACGGTTGTGGACCATCTCTGGAAAGATCAGCACGAATTCGTCTGCGCCGAAACGTGCGACGGTGTCGGACTCGCGGACTGCCGCCTTGGCGCGCGCGGCCACTGCTTGCAGCAAGCCGTTGCCAACGGCAAGGCCGTGACTGTCGTTGATCAATTTGAAGCCATCCAGATTAAGGCACAGAACAACCACGCGATGACCGTTGCGACGGGCCTGGAGGATGGCCTGGTTCATGCGGTCCTCCAGTAGATTGCGGTTGGGGAGGTCGGTCAGCTCGTCATAATTGGCGAGGTAGTGAATGCGTTCCTCGGCCAGCTTGCGCTGGGTGATGTCCTGCAAGGTACCGCTCATCGACAGGGCCTGGCCATCCAGACCAAACAAGACGTCGCCCTTGCCGTGCACGGCACGCACCGCACCGTCCGACCGGAGCAAGCGATATTCCAGGTCGTAGGCAATCCCGTGTTCGACTGCGCTATGTAGGGCGTTCTCCACCTGCGGCCGGTCTGCCGGATGCACCAGCGCCAGGAAGTTCTGATAGCTTTTGTCGAAGCTGGCAGGACTCACGTCGCAGATGCGGTACATCTCGTCCGACCAGGCCACGAGGCCGGATACTATGTGCCATTCCCAACTGCCGACCGACGATAGCCGTTGCGCCTTTGCCATCTGCACATCGCTCTTGAATACCGACCTGAACGATGCCGCAGCCTTCAGGATGAACCGCACCCGATATTGCAGCAATTGCCAATTGATCGGCTTGCCGACGAAATCGGTGGCGCCGGCCTCGTAAGCTTGGGTGACCGACTCGGCGTCCTCCAGGGCGGTCAGCATGACGATGGGGCAAAACTCCATGTTGGGGAGTTGGCGCGCCTGCCGGCAAACGTCGAAGCCATTGGTGCCAGGCATCACGACATCGAGCAGGATGATATCCGGCGCGTGGATGCCGATGGCGGCGAGGCCGGAGCCGGCATCTTCCGCTTCAATCACTTGCAGGCCGATTTTCTCCATGCAGTCGCGCGCCAGAAGCCGGATAAAGGGATCGTCGTCGATGACCAAGACAATTGCCGCCTGTTCCAAACGTTCATCCTTCATCCAGCTAGCCTCCGTCTGACAAAGATGGCCCAACCCTCAGCCGAGTCTATCAGTACACGTGCGGCGAAAATACGCGCATTGTCACGAACCCGATCGCCGCGGGTTGAAGCGAGCGTGCCGATCCATTGCGCGGCACCAGCGGAATTGTGGCGTTCCGGCAAATACTCCGGACTATGGATGCACGCCGTTTGCCTGTCGACTACGCCTGGCGCAGGCGCGTGCGCATGCCGTCGGACAGCCAAAGCCGGCGGTCGGCGTCGACCATGAAGGCGTCGACGCCGGGCAGCTTGGCCAGGCGCCGCTGTCCCGCCGCCGCGCCGGCGACCATGATGGCCGCGCCCAGGCCGTTGATGGCGGCCAGGTCGTCGCCAACCAGCGCCAGGCCATGCGGCCCCTGGCTCGGGTAGCCGGTGTGCGGGTCGAGGATATGGTGCAGGCGCTTGCCCTGGTACATGAAGTAGCGCTCGTAGTCGCCGGACGCGGCGACAAAGCCGCGCGTCAATTCGACCGCGCCGAGCAGCTGGTCGGGCCGGCGCGGATCGCGCAGGCCGACCCGCCAGGGGCGGCCATCGAGCTTGCCGCTGACCAGCACGTCGCCGCCACCGTTGAGCATGGCGTTGCGCACGCCGTGCGCGTGCAGCCGCTCCAGGCCGGCCTGCAGGATCGGCAGCTTGGCGATGCCGCCCAGGTCGAGCCGCATGCCGCGCTCGCGCAGGTAGGCGGTGCCGCGCCGCCGGTCCAGCCGCAAGCCCTTGCTGCCCACCAGCGGCAGTTGCGCGGCCAGTTGCGCGGCTGTCGGCAGGCCGGGATGGTCGGCGTCGAAATTCCAGTCCTTCAGCGTGCCGACGGTCGCGTCGAAGGCGCCGCCGCTGGCCTGGGCCGCCTGCTGCGCCATCTCCAGCACCCGCATCAGTTCGGGCGGCACTTGCACCGGCTGCACGCCGGCCGCCAGGTTGATCGCGTTGAGCACGCTGTCCTGGCGGTAGCGGCTCATCATGTCGGCCAGCCGCGTCATCTCGGCAAAAGCGGCGTCGGCCGCTTCATTCAAACGACGGCCATCGCCGCCTTGCAAGGTCAGGTCGAGCCGCGTGCCCATCAGGTTGCGCGAGGCCTGGTGAATGCCTGGCTGGACCTGCACCGGCGCCACCACCAGGCCGCAGGCGACCAGCGGCACGGCCAGCATCAGGCGCCGGCGGCGCAGCTGGCTGGCGTCGAGGGGAGTCAACATCGGATTCTCCTGGCCGCTCAGCGCGATTGCCCGACCATGTAGTCGACCGTGGCCTTGACGTCGGCGTCGCTCAGCGTCGCCGAGCCGCCGCGTGCCGGCATCTGGCCCTTGGTTCCGGTGAAGCCTTGCAGCGCATGCTGGTACAGCACGTCCACGCCCTGGGCGATGCGCGGCGCCCAGTCTGCCTTGTCGCCCGGTTTTGGGGCGCCGGCCACATTGGCTGCGTGGCACAGCGAGCAGGTCTTGCTGTAGGTCGCCTTGCCGACGACGTTCTCGGCTGCAGGCGGGGCGGCCGCCACCGCGACGGCGGCGGGCTCAGCGGCTGGCGCCGCCGCCTCTTTTTGGCCGCAGGCGCTCAGTAGTGCCAGGCTCAGGATGCTCAGTAATACGGTCGGGGTTTTCATGTGGTGTTCCTTCGAAAAATGGATGTAGTGAGTGAGAGTGCTTAAAGTGTTGCACGTGGGGATACGTCAATTCCTTGATCCGGATCAAAATGCGGGCCGGATCGCGATTTTCTTAATGTGCGTCAAGGTTGGCGGCCGGGCTGCAGCCAGCGTTCCAGCGCCTGCGCCGAGGGCCGGCCCAGCACCAGTTCGACGGCGCCTTCGTGCGGCAGCAGGGCGACATACGGCGTCATGCCGCGCCAGCCTGGATGGACCGAGTATTGCAGCGCCGTGCCCTGGCCCCGGAACACGAACAGCCGGTCGGCCGCGCGGTAGTGGGGTTCCTGCAGCAGCTCGGGCTGGCCGTCGCCGTCCATCACCACCACCACCAGCGGAACCTTGGGCTGCTGCGGCGCCTGCTGCTGGAGCTGCGCGGCCAGCGCCGCGATGGTGCCCGGACAATGGCCGCAGTCGGTGGTGGAGAACACCACGACCGACGGGCGCGGCAAGTCCTTCTGCAAGCGCTGCCAGCTGCCGGTGTCGAAGCTTTCGATGCGGGCGGCGGCGTGCGCGACGCCGGCCTGGGGCAGCGTCAGCAGCGCCGCCGCCAGCCAGGCGGACCGGTTGCGGAGCGGCCGCGCCGGGCGGATGTCACAGTGCTTCGACATGGCGTTCCTCCGTGGTGTTCCAGATTGCAAACAGCCGGCCGTTCTTTTGCAGCAGTTGCGGGTAGCCGTTGTCGGCGCCGCTGCTGGCCAGTTCGCGCAGGGTGAAATGCCGGCCGTCGTCGTCCGACAGCCAGGCCCGCAGCTGCGTGGCGCTGCCGTCGTAGCTGCGCCAGACGATGGCCAGGCGCGCTCCGCTGGCGAGGATGTCGGCGTGTTCGGCCTGGCTGTCGGGCAGCGCCTGGGCCGCGCCCAGCGGCGCGCCGGACGGGTCCAGCCGGCCGTAGCGCACGTGGCTGACGCCGTCGCGCACGCCGAACCAGACCGCGTGGTAGCCGCCATCAGCGGCCGGCGTCAGCGCCGGGCCGTGGTGCGGGCAGCCGTCGACGGCCCAGTTGTCGTAGCTGGCGCGCACCGGCGTGGCCGCCGCGTTGCCGGCGCCGGGCAGCAGCAGGAAGGCGTGATCGCGGATATTGGGCGCGCTGACATGGCGCCACAGCGCCGCCACCCGGCCGTCCGCCGTGGGCGACAGGGCGATGCGGCAACACTCGCAACTGTGATCGGACAGCCGCAGGTCGGGACCGAAGCTGGCGCCGCCGTCCAGCGAGACGTTGCGGTACAGCGTGGCGCCGCGATAATTGGCGCTGCCGCCGCTTGTCGTGGCGGTCGTGGCCGCGGTGGTCGCGGCCAGCTTGTCGCGGCCGTCGATCCACACCGTGTGCAGCGCGCCGGCGGCGTCGAAGGCCATGGCGGCGTAGCTGTGGCTGGTCGGCTGGCGGTCCTGGTGCAGCGTGACCGGCGCGGCGAAATGCGCGCCGCCGTCGGTCGAGCGCAGCAGGCGGATCTCGGCCGCGTACTTTTGCGCCAGCGGACGGGCATAGCTGATCAGCACCACGCCTTGCGGCCCGAACAGGATTTTCGGCGGTCCTTCGCCGCTGGTCTTGATCGGATCGCCGGCGGTGTCCAGCAGAAGTGGCGGCAGCCAGTGGCGGCCGTCGTCGGCGCTGCGGTGGACGGCCAGCCGGCCCTGCGCGTCCAGCTGCACGCTCCACAGCGTGCCGTCCGGCGCGAAGGCGTTGCCGGCGTAGGGCGCCGGCGTAGCAGCCGCTGTTGCTGTTGCATGCGCGGCCAGCGCCGCCAGCCCGAAGGCGGCCAGCGCGCGGCGCGGCTTGGGAAGAGAGATGGTCATGGTGGGCCTCGGTGTCATGGCGTCAGTGTTTGCCGTAGGTGTAGTTCAGCCCCAGCATGACACTGCGCGGCGCGCCCGGTGTGTAGGCGTTCTGGCTGTCGGGCAGGTAGGCGCCGAGGCCGGTATAGGCGCTGCTGGCGTTGTCGGCGTAGCGGCGGTCGCTCAGGTTGCGCACCTGCAGCCACACTTCCCAGCCGCCGGCCAGCACCTGGTTGGCGCGCAGGTTGAGCAGGGTGTGGCCGCCATAGCGCACGGTGTTGGCATTGTTCATCCAGTAGCGGCCCTGGTGCAGCAGCTCCAGCGCGACGCGCGCGCCGGCGGCCGGGCGGTAGCCCAGCTCGGCGCTGCTGATGTCGGCCGGCGCCTGCGGCATCTGCTTGCCGCTGTAGTCCAGGTTGGCCGCCACGCGGTAGGACCGGTAGCGGTGGCTGGCCAGCGCCGTGGCCAGGCGCGCGTCGAACGGGCCGGCGTCATAGTTCAGCCCCAGCTCCAGTCCCTGGCTGCGGGTGCGGCCGGCGTTGCGGTTTTCGCTGTTGCCCGGCGCGATGGTGTAGCTGACGATGGTGTCGCTGCCGTCCAGCCGGTACAGCGCGGCGTTGAGCTTGAGCGCGCCGTCCAGCTGCGTGCTGCGCAGGCCCAGTTCGTAGTTGTTGTAGGTGGCCGGGCGCAGGTCCGGCACGCCGGTCTTGCCGTACAGCTGGCTCAGTTCCGGCGGCGTGAAGCCGCGGCTGAGGTTGGCGTAGACATTGCTGCGCGCGTCGAGCGCGTAGGTTGCGCCCAGTTTCGGGCTGATCCGCGAGAAGCTGCGCGTTTCGCTGGCCGCGCCGTAGTTGTCGCTGCCGGCCGGGGCCAGCGTGTTGCGGTAGTCGTAGCGGATGCGGTCGGCGCGCGCGCCCAGCACCACGCGGGTCGCGGCCAGCGGGCTGGCTTCCCACTGGCCGAACAGCGCGACGTTGCGGATGTCGGCCCGGTAGTCGCGCACGCCCTTGGGATTGAGCAGGTTGGCGTTGCTGTAGCTGAGGTTGTTGCCGCTGGCGGGGTCGCGCAGCACGCGCAGATTGTTGCTGGTGTAGGGCGCGGCGCTGTTGTCGAGGTAGACGCCGGCCAGCAGCCGCGAGGCCAGCCAGACGAAGTCCTGCTGGTGCTTGAGGTCCAGGCCGAGCGAGTCGACATGGCTGTTGTTCTCGCTGCCCTGGCAGACGGTGGCGCCGGCGCTGCAGCCGACCAGGGTGTAGCTGGGCAGCTGGCCGTGGTCGTTCTTGCGCGAGAACAGCGTGACCGTGCTCAGGCCGCGGGCCACGGTCTCGGCCTCCCACGCCAGGTTGGCGCGGGTGCTGATGTCGCGCCGGTAGGTGAAGCGGTTGACGCTCTTGCCGGGCTGGCGCTGGTAGTCGGTCTGGTTCAGGGTGCCCGTCATCGCCGCGTCCAGTTCGGTGTGCACCAAGGTGGCGCGCAGCAGCGCATGGTCGCTCAGCACGTAGTCGCCGCGCAGCGAGAAGGCGTCCTTGTCGCCCCGGCTGTACTGCTGCCAGTTGTCGCCGCTGCGGCGCGCGCTGTAGTGCGAGAAGCGCAGGCCGAGATCGCCCCAGGTGTCGCTGGCGGCGGTGTCGAGGCGCTGGTAGCCGTTGATGTTGTCGCGCCGGACGCTGACGCTGGCATACGGCGTGGGCGAGGGCGCCGCCGTCATGAAGTTGATCGCGCCGCCGACGGCGTTGCTGCCGTACAGCGACGAAGCCGCGCCCTTGACCACCTCGACGCTGTCGGTGCCGGCCAGGTTGATCTCGTTGAGGGCGTTGTGGTTGAACACGCCCAGCGGGCGGATCGGAATGCCGTCCTCCAGGTATTGGTAGACGGCGTTGGTGCTGACCGGCTGGCGGATGCTCATGCTGTGCTGCTCGTTGCCGAGGTCGTTCCAGTAGACGCCGGCGATGCGGTTGACCACCTCGCCCATGGTCTTGGGCCGGTCGCGTTGCAGGATGTCTTGCCGGACCACGCCGATCGCGGCCGGCGTCTCGGCCAGCCTGGTGGCGCCGCGCGAAGCGGACACCACCATCTCTTCCAGTTGTTGCGGTTCAGTGGCGCCGGCGTTGGCCGCGGCGGCCAACATGGCGAGCCCGGCCAGGCGGCGCGGGGAGTAGTGGGTGCTCATGCTGTGTTCCTGTTCTTGGTATCGTGCATTGCATTGCATTGCTTAGCTGTTCAGGCTGAAAGTGAGCGGCACCAGCACGCTGGCCGCGATGGCGTGTTCGCCCAGGCGCGCCGGCACGAAGCGCCAGCGCCGCACGGCGTCCAGCGCGGCCTGGTCGAGGCGGGCGAATCCGCAGCTCTGGCGCACTTCCAGCCGCTCGACCGTGCCCTGCGGGCTGACCTGCACCAGCAGCACCACCTTGCCGGCCTCGCCCTGGCGGCGCGACGCCAGCGGATAGACCGGCTCCGGATTGTTCAGGTAGGCGGCATTGAAGCTGGCCTCGCTGCGCTGTTCCGGCGCGGCGGCCGGCGTGCCGGCCACGGTGGCCACGGCAGCGGCGATGGCGGCGGCAGGCGCGGCGGCGGGAATGGCGGTTTCGGCTATCGCGAGCGTGGCGTCCCTGGGCGGCGCCACGGCGGCCGGGCGTGCCGGCGCGGCCTGCGCCACCACCGGCACCGGCTTGTGCGCGGGGGCGGCCGGCGTCGGCCGGGCGGGGGCCGCGACCAGCATCACGGTCAACATGCCGGCCGGGCGTGGCGCGGCCTTGAGCGTGACGACGCCGCTGGCGTGCAGCGCCGTCAGCAGCAGCGCGAGGTGGGCGGCGCCGACCAGCGCGCCCTTGAGCGCCAGCGCCGGCAGGGTTGCGCTGTCCGCGCTGGAGGGGCCGAGTGAGTAGTGATGCATGGCTGGGTCCCTACATTTTGCTGTCGTGCAGCGCGCCGCCCGACAGGTCGACCATGTCGCGCTTGATCTCGGCGTAGCGCAGGCGGCGCCCGCCCCATTGCGTGACGAAGGTGTCGGCGTCGGCCTGGCGCGAGAAGCTGGCGATCGACGGTCCCATCGAACCTTGGCGCTTGCTGCCCAGCACGTAGAAGCCGGTGCTGGCGTCGAACCAGTGGCCGCGCGGCTGTTCCCAGTCGGTCTTGCCCATGTCCTGCACGAACACGGCCGCCACCGTCCTGACTTGTTCCGGCGCCAGCAGCGTGTGGAACAGTTCGACGGTGTCGCAGAAGTACACCGGCGCGCTCTGGCCGGCGTAGAACAGCTGCGCCTTCGGGCCGGGGTAGTCGACCAGCGGCATGCCGTCGAGGTCGCAGGTGGTGCGGGCGTCGATCTCCAGCGGTGTGGTCAGCGCGGCGGGCACGCGGCGCTGGCAACCGGCCAGCGCGGGCGCCAGCAGCAGGGCGGCGGCGCCGAAGAGGAAGTTGCGGCGGTTGGTTTTCATGAGGTAAATCTCCAGCGCGCCACGGCGAGCGGCGCGATAATCCAGGCAAACATGACGCTGCCCATCATCCACGGCTTGGCCAGGGCAGCGGGAATGATGCTGCTCAGGCCGTACATGGTGCGGACCTCGTCGAGGGAAAAAATGTTCATGATGCGGAACACGTCGGCCGGGTTGAACAGCAGCACGTAGGCGAACAGGTCGCCGCCGTAGCTGCCGCCGCTGGCCACCAGCGCGCCCAGCACGATCAGGTCGAACACCAGCACGTAGAAGAACCACAGCGCGATCGCCAGGCCGGAGGCGCGGGTGCGCTCGCGCGCCAGCACCGACATGCAGACGGCCAGGCTGAGGAAGGCCAGCCCCAGCAGCACCGAGCTGAACATGAAGCCCAGGTAGTGCACCAGGCCGGGCCAGCTGAATTGCTGGTACAGCAGCACCGCCACCAGCGCGAAGCCGGCCAGGGTCGACAAGGTCAGCGCGGCGGCCAGGCCCAGGTATTTGCCCAGCAGCAGTTCGAGCCGGGTCAGCGGCAGCGCCAGCAGCAGGTCCAGCGAGCCGCGCTCGCGTTCGCCGACGATGGCGTCAAAGCCGAGCAGCAGCGCGATCAGCGGGATCAGGTAGATCACCAGGCTGACCAGGCTGCTGATGGTGAGCTCGATCGACTTCAGGCCGATCTCGCCCTGCTGGGCCGCGCCCAGGTAGGTGATCACCAGCGAGAACACGGTGAACACCAGCGCCACCGCCAGCACCCAGCGGTTGCGGATGCGGTCGCGGAATTCCTTCGTGGCCAGCGTGTAGATTTGGGACCATTCCATGGCGGGGATTCCTTTGTTAGTCCGAAAAGCCGAAGAAGACGTCTTCCAGCGACGGCTCCCGCAGGTCGAGGTCGGCCAGGCGCGGGCCCAGGCCGGACAGCGCCGCCAGCACCGCCATCTTGGCCTCGCGCGGGCAGCGCAAGCTCAGGCCGCGCGGGCCGTCGGTGGCGAGCACGCCGGTCAGGTGGGCGGTCAGCTGGCGCGCCAGCGCGTGGTCGTCCGGCGCCAAGGTCAGGTTCAGCGTCAACGGCAGATGGGTCTGCTCGCGCAGCTGGGCCACGCTGCCGAGCGCCTGGATCTTCCCGGCCGACATGATCGCCAGCCGGTCGACCCGCTCCTGCAGCTCGGCCAGGATGTGCGAGGTGATGATGATGGTCACGCCCTGGTCGCGCAGGCCGCGCAGCGTGGCATAGAAGTCGCGGATCGCCTGCGGGTCGAGGCCGTTGGTGGGTTCGTCGAGGAACAGCACCCGTGGCGAGCCCAGCAGCGCCTGGGCGAAGCCGAGGCGCTGGCGCATGCCCTTCGAATAGTCGCGCAGCGGCTTGTGGCCGGCGTGCGCCAGTCCGACCTGTTCCAGCATGGTCGCGCACTGGCTGGCCGGCGCGCCCTTCAGGCGGGCGAAGAAGGCCAGCGTCTCCAGTCCGCTCAGATTGTCGTACAGCACCACGTTCTCGGGCAGATAGCCGAGCTGGCGCCGGGTGTGGCGGAAGCCGCGCCCGTTCACCGCCGTGCCATGGATGCGGATCGTGCCGGCGTCGGGCGCGACCAGGCCGAGCATCATCTTGAACAGCGTGCTCTTGCCGGCGCCGTTGTGGCCGATCAGGCCGAAGATCTCGCCCTGGGCCACCGACAGGTCGACGCCGTCGACCGCGTGCAGCGCGCCGTAGTGCTTGCTCACGCCGGACACCAGGATCGCGGCGTCGGCGGGCTTATTGTCCGGGATAGTGCTTGCCATACCAGGTGCTCCAGTTTTTGTTATTGGGCTGCATATGCGGCTTGGGATCGACCACGCTGGGCACGCGCAGCAGCGGGAATTGCTGCGACACCAGGCGCAGCGCCTGCACCGCCGGGCTGGCCATCAGCAGGCGGGTGCCGGGGTGGCGCCAGCTCAGGCGGTCGACCATGTCGTTGGCTTCGTAGGGGACGTCGCCGATGCCGTCGCCGTTGCGGTCCCAGCCCAGGTAGTTGCTCCAGTGGTTGCCGCGCTCGCCGCCCCAGCGCTCGTCGCGCGCGCCGACGTAGCGCACCTGCTCGCGGTTGGCGATGAAATCGTTGTCCTCGACCTGGTTGTGGATCGAGCCGGCCGACAGATGCACGCCGACCCGGTTGTCGACCACCAGGTTGTGGCGGATGGTGACGTATTCGACGTCGTAGATGAACAGGCCGCGCTGGTTGCCGGCGACCACGTTGTTCTCGACCAGCGAGTCCTGCATGGTGCGCAGCATGATGCCGTGGTCGGAATTGCCCCAGGTGCGATTGTTGCGCACCACCTGGTTGCGCACCTCCATCAGCGCCAGGCCGCCGCGGTTGTAGTAGCTGTCGTTGTCTTCCCACAGGTTGTAGTAGGAGTTCATGTAGTGGCTGCCGTAGCGGCTGTGGTGCAGCCGGTTGCCGCGGAACACGGCGTGGTGCGAGACGTCGACATACAGCGCGTCGCGCACGAAGCTGATGTTGTTGCCGATGATCTGGGCGCCGGTGGTGTTGTACAGCTGCACGCCGTTGCCGCGTTGCGAGGAGTTGTAGTCGCGCTTGCCGGTGATCAGGTTGCCTTCGATGCGCACGTCGTTGGATTTTTCTATCCACAGTCCGAACAGGTTGTAGGTCAGATCGCAGTGGCGCACGATGGCGCGGTGGGCGCCCGGATACAGGTAGATGCCGGCGTTCTGGTCCTTCAGGCTGTCGCCGGAGTCGCGCACGATCAGGCCCTCGATGACGACGTCGGCGGCGGTGACGCGCAAGGTGTCGCCGTGGCCGTCGCCGCTCAGGGTCGGGCGCTGGACGCCGCGCAGGGTCAGCGGCTTGTCGACCACGAAGTTGCCGTGGTAGAGGCCGCGGGCGATCTCCAGCACGTCGCCGGGGCGGGCGGCGGCGATCGCCTGTTGCAGCGACGCGCCGGGGCCGACCTGCAGCGTGGCGGCGCGCGCCGGCGTCGCGGCCAGGCACAGCAGCAATACCAGTGACAGCGGCGTCAGCGCGCGGAGCGGGGCGGCGGGCTTCATACCGACAGCGCTCCCCAGGTCTTGAGTGCGAGGAACAGCGCGGCGCCGACCAGCAGGTTCTTGAAGCTGACGTAGCTCAGCATGTCCATCAGGCTGGCGCGGCGGTAGCGCGCCTGCCACCACGGGCCGTCCTTGACGTAGCGGCGGCCGGACAGGCGCAGCGCCACTTCGCACACGCTCCAGCCGGTCCACCAGCCGATGATGGCGCCGGCCGACAACTGGCCCAGTCCGGCGAACAGCCAGGCCAGGCTGGCCACGATGGCCAGCGCGTAGCCGGCCAGTTGCAGCCAGCGCTGGGCGGCCCAGCCGGCGGCGCTCCACGGCCACAGGTGTTCGAACACTTCCTGCACCACCCAGGCCGGGCCGCTGCTGGCCGGCCGTGGCGGGGCCGCCGGGTCGGTCGGCATGCGCGGGTCGGGGCCGGCCAGCACAGCGGCCGAGGCCGGCGTGGACGGCACCCGGTAGATCGGGATGAAGTAGCCGTCGGCGCCGATCGCCTTGATCTCCAGGCCGTCGCGCTCGCGCCGCTTGCGTTCCTTGGACAGCGGCGGGCAGGCCTTGGGATCGGTGTACAGCACCATGCAGTCGAGGCAGTGCAGGCATTCGCGGTGGTCGATGCGGCCGGCCGCGTCGATCGCCTGCGCGCCGCAGCCGACCGCGCAAGCCTTGCAGCTGTTGCAGTCCCGCTTGCGCTTGAGGCCGAACCAACGGAAGGTGCTGGGCACGGCCAGCGCCGCGCCCAGCGGGCAGATGTATTTGCAATACGGCCGCTCGATGAACAGCGACAGGCCCAGCAGCACGCTGACGAACAAGCCATACGGCCACGCGCGGTGGCTGATGCCGACCAGGAAGGTGGTCTTGAACGGTTCGACCTCGGCCAGTTTCTCGGCCAGGCCCATGGAGAACATCGACACCGTCAGCAGCGCCAGGAAGATGGCGTATTTGAGCCATTTGAGGCGGTCGTGCAGGGCGCGCGGCAACTGCCGCTGGAAGCGCTTGAGGCCGATCACCCGGCCGACCTTGTAGAGCGCCTCGGACAGCGAGCCGAACGGGCACATCCAGCCGCAGAACAGGCCGCGTCCGAACAGGAACACGGTGACGATGATGAAGATCCAGAACAGGAAGATGAACGGGGCGGTCAGGAACAGCGACCAGGTCCACTGGAACAGCAGCGCGTGGAACCAGGTCAGCACTTGCGTGATCGAAGGCTGGGCCATGGCGCCGAAGCCGACCAGGACTATGCTCAGGCCCCAGGCGCTGTACTTGAAGGCGTTCACCGGCCATTTGTTCTTGTGGGTGGCGCGCCGGGTCAGGCGTTCGCGCAGCGCGTACACCACGCTCACGCCCACCAGCAGCAGCGCGAACAGGCCGATCTCGAGCGCGCGCGAGCGCCAGATGCGCTCGTAGGGCTTGGCGGCCTCGGCGACGGCGGGGCGGCCGCCCTGCAGCAGCTCGGCGGCCAGCCAGTAGCCGGCGTCGAAGGTGGTGAAGCTGCGCGCGCCGGTGGCGCGGTCGACCCGGTTGCCGAGGAAGGACAGCTTCCACGGATAGGCGCTGGAGAAGGCCGCCGAGCGGATCACGAAGATCGCCGACTCGTTGTAGGCCGGCGCGCCGGCCGCCTCCAGGCCGTACAGGTTCAGGTAGTCGGTGTCGCGGAAGGTGTAGGAATCGGCGCCTTGCTTGACCTGGATGCGGTCATACAGGCCGCCGCGCACGAAGCCGGAACCCTTGAACGATTCGATGCCGCCGCTGCGGACGATGAACAGCGCGTGGTCGCGCGGGCCGAGCTGGGCCTGCAGCGCGCGGTAGCCGGCGTCGCCCAGCAGGCTGGCGCCGACGTCGGGATGGCCCAGGTCGCCGAACCACAGTTCGATGAAGGGGTTGCCGCCCGGCTCCAGGCCGACCTGCTGCGGCTTGACCAGCAGCCGTTGCACGCTGCCCTGCTTGACCAGCTGGTCCCACGACAGGCGCGTGCCGCGCACCGCGTAGACGGCCGGCGCGCGCACGGTGGGCGCGACGATGCCGACCTGGCGGGCGATGGCCATGCCGGAGCTCATCATGACCTGGTTTTGCACGATCACCGTGACGGTGGCGCCGGAGATGGCGTCGACCCCCAGCACGCCCTCGTCGGGACGCGACTGGCCGACCTCGATCTTGTCGGCCACCGATTTGCCCAGGTACTGGCGGTTGAAGTTGAGCAGGGCCGATTCCGGTATGCCCAGCAGCAGGATGGGTTCGGAATGCTTGAGCACTTTGATGCCGACGAAGCGGCCCTTCAAGTCCATGCCCATCAGCGTGACCACCGGCTTGCCGGAGTAGGCCGGGGTGTCGGTGATGTCGGTCGACAGCATGACGTAGCCGAGCAGCGGCTTGCGGCCGGCGACCTCGGGGCCGTAGGCTTGCACATAGGGCGGCTGGCCCAGGCGTTCGGAAAAACTGGCGGCGCCGGGGAAGACCTCGGCGCAGGCGACCAGCGCGCACATGTTCTTGGCGGTGGACAGATCGGGCGGCAGGGCCGCCTCGTAGGAGCCGCTGGCGGCGCGGCCGGGGACTGCGGCCAGCCACAGGGCGCCGAGCAGAAACAGTCTGGCGAGCCCTTGCCAGGAAAAAAAATCGCGGTAGGAAAACATGGATGTCCCTGGTGAAGCGCGCCCCGCACGGGGCGCGCTGGTGCTGCTCTCGGCGCTTAGCCTTCGACGATCATGCGCGTGCGCATTTCCAGGTGCAGCGCGTGGCAGAAGTGGGTGCAATAGCACCAGAACACACCCGGCTTGTCGGCGATGAAGCTGACCGAGGCGGTTTCCTGCGGGTTGACGATGAAGTTGACGTTGTACTTCGGAATGGCGAAGCCGTGCGTCAAGTCTTCCACCTTGTCGAGGTTGGTCAGGATCAGCGTCACCTCGTCACCCTTCTTCAGCTTGAACTCGCGCAGGCTGAAGGCGGGCGCCTGCGAGGTCATGCGCACGGTCACCTTCTTGCCGTTGCGGACCACGCCGGAATCCTTGGGGTCCTTGGTCGCCAGCGGGAAATCGTCCAGCGCATAGATCTGCTTCGGATGGACCAGCTCGCGCTTGAAGATGATGAAGTCGTGCGGCTCGCCGCGCACCGGGTGGTCGGCCAGCAGCACCATCTTCTCGCCGGAGATGTCGATGAACTGCTCGTTCTCCGGATGCAGCGGGCCGACCGGCAGGAAGCGGTCCTTGGAGAATTTGCAGCCGACCGCCAGGTATTTGCCGTCGGCGGCCTTGGTTTCCGAGTGGGAGGCGTTCAGGTGGCCCGGCTGGTATTGCACGTCGAGGCGGTCGATCACGTATTTGGCGGTCTTGTCGCCCTTGTGGAACTTGATCGCGGCGTCGACGTTCCATTTGACCACCTGGCTGTCGAGGAACAGCGTGGTGAAGGCGTTGCCGCGGTCGTCGAAGGCAGTATGCAGAGGGCCCAGGCCGAGTTCGACTTCGGCGACGATGGCGCTGTCGAGTTTTTCCAGCTTGCCATCGAACCAGTCCAGCACGCGGCTCAGTTCGATCACGGTGCCGGTCGGCGACAGCTTGCCGGAGCAGATGAAGTACTTGCCGTCCGGGCTGGCGTTGACGCCGTGCGGGTTCTTCGGCACCGAGACGTAGGCCGTCAGCGCGGTTTTCGGGTCCTTGTTGGCGGCCTGGGTGCCGTCGACCACGGGCACCTTGGAGTCGCCGATGGTCTTGAACTTGCCGGCCTTGACGGCCGCCTCGACGCGGGCGACGTTGAAGAACAGGCAGGCGTCGCGCTCGGCGGACATCATGTCCTCGTAGTGCACGCCCATCTCGGTGTTGTACTGGTTGGTGGCGGCGAGCTTGCCGTCGTAGCTGGTGGCGACCAGGTCGCAGTTGCCGTCGATCAGCACCTGCCAGCGCACCTCCATGCTCTCGGCGTCGACGCAGCTGAACAGCGCGCGGTATTTGCTGCCGTCCTCGGTGCCGGTGTTGGGCAGCGGAATGGCGAACTCGCCGCCGCAGAACACGCGGGTGGTGTGGTTGATCTTTTCGTCGACCGGGTCGCGCTTGTCGGGGAAGATGCCGTGGAAGCCCTGCACATTGGGCAGGTCGGTGATCTTGTCGCAGATGAAGTAGTCGAGGCGGATGCGGGCGATGCGGGCGTTGATCTTGTCGTTGATCCAGGCGTAGCGGCCGTCGTAGTTGCCATCGGTGTAGGAGGCGTGGGTGTGGTGGGTGTCGGCCACCGTGTACTTCAGGCTGCCGTCGGGCTTGGTGCCCATGACTTTCTTGGACTCGTTGGTGATGCCCCAGCCGACCAGCGCGTCCGGCACGAAGCAGGGGATGCGGTGGATCTCGCGGCCCGAAGGCAGGCCCAGCACGCGCATGTCGCCGGTGTGGCCGCCGCTCCACAGGCCGTAGTAGGTGTCGAGCTCGCCCGGCTTCAGATGGGTGGCGTTGGCCGCGCCGCCGTGGGCCGCCGCGCTGGCCGAAGCGGAAGCCGAGGCCGCCGCGCCGGCGCTGGCCGGCTTGTCGCCGCAGGCGGCCAGGCCGCCGATGCCGACCAGTGCCGCCGTGTTCAGGAATTGGCGGCGTCCGGCGACGCGCGCATCTGCTGCTGTTGTTTTTTTGTCCTTGTTCATCATGCGAGTCCTCGTGGTTTGCCTGCTGGTAAGAAATTTTCGGAACAGAGCTGCATAATGTTCTTGTGGTCCGCGAATTTCATTGATACAGATCAAGATCGCATTTTCCATAGTGACTAGGCACAATTGCCTAGTACGCCTGCGGGAGGGGATGTTGTTGGTCTTCAGTCACAATCTGCGGGCAAACAGCTTGATTGCGCCAATCGGGACTAAAATTGACTACCATGGGAAAATTTCTTGCCGCCAAGATCGCCCGCTTTACCGACTTGCTCATGGACGCCGTCTGCATGGTCGACGCCGAGGGCCGCTTCGTGTTTGTCAGCGCCGCCTGTGAACGCATCTTCGGCTATGCCGCTCGGGAAATGATCGGCATGCAGATGATCGACCTGGTGGCGCCGGCCGACCGCGAACGCACCCTGTCGGCGGCGCGCGCCATCATGGACGGCCAGCCCACCGCCCACTTTGAAAACCGCTACGTCCGCAAGGACGGCAAGATCGTCCACATCATGTGGTCGGCGCGCTGGTCCGAGAGCGACCAACTACGGGTGGCCGTGGCGCGCGATATCACGGCCGCCAAGCAGGCCGAAACGATGCAATCGGCGCTGTACGCGATCTCGGAGGCGGCCCACGCCAGCGACGACCTGCCGGCCCTGTTCGAGCACATCCACCAGATCATCGGCGCCATGCTGCCGGCGCCCGGCTTCTCGGTCGCACTGCGCAGCGACAAGGGCGGCTGCGTGGAATTCTCCTATCACGTCAACGCCCATGGCCGCACCGAGCCGCATCCACTGGCCTGCTGGCTGGGGGAGGAAGTGCTGCGCAGCGGACAGGCGGTGCTGCTGACACCGGCCACGGCGGCCGCGCTGCCACCGGCCTTGCAGGCGGCGGCCGTGCTGCCGGATTGCTGGCTGGGCGTGCCGCTGACCACCGGCCAGGGCCATATCGGCGTGCTGATGTTGCAAAGCGGCGACCAGCCGGACCATGCCCGCTATACCGACCAGGACCGGGAATTGTTGATGTTTGTATCGCACCAGGTGGCCACGGCGATCCAGCGCAAGCAGCTGCATTCCAGGCTGCGCTTCATGGCCCAGCATGATGAACTGACTCAGCTGCCCAATCGCCGGCTGTTCCTCGACCGCCTGCAGATGGCGGTGGCGCGCGCCCAGCGCCACCAATGCCGGCTGGCCCTGCTGTTTATCGACCTGAACAAGTTCAAGCAGATCAACGACGAGCACGGCCATGCCTGCGGCGACCTGCTGCTGCGCGAAGTGGCGCACCGGCTCAAGCATTGTGTGCGCGAATCCGACACCGTGGCGCGCCTCGGCGGGGACGAGTTCGTCGTCATCGTGGAAGAAGTGCTGGTGGCCGACGACGCCTTGCAGATCGTCGACAAGATCCACCAGGTGTTGGCGGCGCCGATGTTGCTGGCCACCGGCCTGGGCCTGGCGATCACCGCCAGCGTCGGGGTCGCGCACTATCCGGAACACGGCGCCGACATCGAGCAGCTGATGCGCTACGCCGACCAGGCCATGTACGCGGCCAAGCAAATGGAAGAGCATACCGGCTAGTCGCCTCAAGCCTGTCCAGACAGTGATTTGACCACATGGCTCCTTCGGGAGCCATGTTCGTTTTGGTCGCGGTTGTGCCGATTTCGTTCGTTTCCAGCGTTGAGACTACCAAGACGTCCTCAGCCGAGCCACGTAAGCTCTGTTGCGATTCGATAGTCTGTTGACACACGCCATCGAAGCAAACCGGCAGTTTCATTGCAACGATCCTCCACGCTCGATGGGGGACGTCATCACTAGGAGACGAGTAATATGTTTCAGGAGAAAATTTGTGTGCGCTGGGTGAAGTTGGCGCTGGCCTTGTTGTCGGCCCACGGCTTGGCGCACGCGCAGCTGGAGGAGGCGCCCAAGCCGGACGCCAAGATGGAGCGGGTGGAAATCACCGGCAGTAATATCAAACGCATTGCGCAAGAGGGCGTCTCGCCGATGACCCTGATCACCAAGGAAGACATCAAGCGCTCGGGCGCGACCTCGGTGCTGGACGTGTTGCGCAACCTGCCGTCGGTCGGCGGCAACGGCCGCGATTTCACCAACGGCAACGACTTCCGCAACGGCGCCACCTCGGCCAGCCTGCGCGGCATGCCGACCCTGATCCTGTTGAACGGCAACCGCCTGCCGGTGTCCGGTTCGGACGACTCCAACGGCTTCACCTCGGTGGACTTGAACATGCTGCCGCTGGCGGCGATCGAGCGCATCGAGGTGCTCAAGGACGGCGCCTCGGCGATCTACGGCACCGATGCGGTGGGCGGCGTGATCAACTTCATCATGCGCCAGAATTACCAGGGCGTGGACCTGAGCACCAGCTACGGCGCCACCACGCTGGGCGGCGGCGATGTGCGCAAGCTGTCGGTGGCCGGCGGCTACGGCGACCGCGCCACGCAGAAATTCAACCTGACCTACGCCGCGATGTATGAGGACACCAAGCGCATCAAGGGCACCGACCGCGACTGGGCCAACCACATCGACTTCGGCGCCAGCGGCGGCCTGCAATACGCCAACGTCTACGGCGCCCACGGCACCGACGCCGGCACGCTGTCGGTCGGCGGCAACCGCTTTGCCGACCCGGGATGCCTGCCCGGTTCCAAGCTGCCGTATCCGAGCGGCGCCGAATGGTTCCCTTCGCCGACCCGCAACGGCTGCCTGTCGGCGACGGCGGAATTCACCGACCTGGTCAAGCCGTCGCGCCGCGCCGGCGCGACCGCCGCGCTGAACTGGGATATCGCCCCGGACCTGAGCTTGTTCGCCAACGCCTTCTTCACCAACTTCGACAAGCGCATCGTCGGCCAATCGTCGTGGCTGCAGGGCCGCAACCGCAACAACCTGGTCATCCCGGCCTCGAATCCCTTCAACACCTACGGCAAGCCGGTCACGGTGCGGCGCGATTTCCCGGTCTACGAGGGCGGCATCAAGACCAACGTCGACAACCTCTGGCTGCTGACCGGCCTCAAGGGAGAGTTGGGCGGCTGGGACTGGTCGGCGACCTTGTCGCACGGCGAGGAGCGCGGCCGCACCGAATACCGGGGTGCCTACAAGCTGGAGGCATTGAACCAGGCGGTCGACGACGGCCGCTTCAATCCCTTCGGCGTCAACAGCAATTCGGACGCCTTGATCAGGGAGTTGTCGGGCGACATGTACGTGAAGACCCGCAGCAAAACCGATTCCATCAAAGTGCAGGCCGGCACCGAATTCGGCGAGCTGCCGGGCGGGAAGATCGGCGTCTCGATTGGTTCCGAACTGCGCAAGAATTCGCTGTCGTACACGCCGTCGCAGGACTGGCAACAAGGCTTGCTGGGCCAGTACGCGGTGCTGCCGCCGATCTCGGGTTCGGAAAAATTGTCTGCCGTGTATGCCGAGCTGAGCTTGCCATTGCTGAAGACGCTGGAGGCCCAGGCCGCCGTGCGCCACGATAAATATGAGCTGGCCGGCGCCACCACCAATCCCAAGTTCGGCGTGAAGTGGAAACCGAGCAAGGAGATCATGGTGCGCGCGAACTACAGCACCGGCATGGTGGCGCCGTCGCTGCCGCAGCGCTTCAGCCAGGGCCGCGACGCCTTCTTCCAGACCAAGGACCCGCACCGCTGCGTCGAGGGCGATGAGTATTTCGATGCCTACTGCAGCCGCCAGGTCAAGGCCTCCAACGTCGGCACCAAGGGCTTGCAGCCGGAGAAGTCGAATCAGTACAACATCGGCTTCGTCATCGAACCCATCAAGGACCTGACCTTCGGCCTGACCTATTACGACATCAAGTGGAAAAACAAGATCGACATCCTCGATACCACGACGGTGCTCGATAATGAAGATGGCGCCTACAAGTCGAGCGTGGCGCGCAAAGCCGTCACCGCCGACGATATCGCGGCCTACGCGACGCTGTCGGCGGCCGACCGGGCGCGGCTGGGGCCTTTGCGCGGCGAGCTGTCCAGCATCCAGACTGGCTGGGTCAACCGCTTCGAGTCGCACACCGCCGGCATCGACCTGGAAGCGTCCTACACCTTCCGCACCGAGCAGCTGGGCCGCATCAAGGTGTTCGGCGACGCCACCTACACGCTGCGCTACGACACGGTGCTGTTGGCCGACAACGTCTACATCAACTGTCCGAACAACACCTCGTGCGATAGCGGCGAATACGGCAATCCGCGCGTGCTGGCCAACGTCGGCATGAACTGGGACCTGGGCGCGTGGAGCGGCACCGGCATCGTCAAGTACGTGGCCGGCACCAAGGTCGATCGTTCACCATCGGCGGTGCAGAACCAATGGTATGACTTCTATGCCAAGGGCCGGAGGATTCCCGCCATCGCCACGCTGGACGCATCGCTGGCGTATTCGGGCATCAAGAACACGGTGATCCGTGTCGGCGCCAACAACGTGTTCAACCGCGATCCGGCCTTCGACCCGGGCTCATCGCTGGGCTACAACGACAGTTGGGGCGATCCGCGCGGCCGCTATGTGTATGTCAGCCTGGACTACAGCTTCAAATAAGCGTTGCTGACGATCCGGCCGCCTTCTTGCGGGAGGCGGCCGGATTTTTTTTTGTGCGTATAATTCGTATACTTTATTCGCATGGTTGCTGGAGCATGAGCCTTGTAGTCCGAACACTCTCCGAACAAATCTTCACGCTGATACGCGAGCGCATCATCGCCGGCCGGATTGCGCCCGACGCTTCCATCCGCCAGGATGCCTTGGCCGCCGAACTGGGCGTGAGCAAGATCCCCCTGCGGGAAGCCCTGGTGCGCCTTGAGCAGGAAAGCCTGCTGGTATCCCATCCCAATCGCGGCTACTTCGTGCGGCCTTTGAGCGCCGAGGAAGCGGAAGAAGTCTACGCGCTGCGCCTGAAACTGGAACCCGATTCGGTCGGCGAGGCGAGCCGGTTGGCCACGCCGCAGGACAAGGCCGCGGCCAAGCGCGCGCTGGACGCGCTGGATGAGGCGATGGTCTCGAACAGGGACATGGTGGGCGGTCTCAACCGCGATTTCCACATGTCGCTGGTGCGGCCGCTCGGCCGCCCGCTGACCATCCAGATGCTCGAACGCCTCAATATCATTTCCGAACGCTATGTGCGCAAGCACCTGGAGCCCGCCGGCCGCGAGGGCCGGGCGCACAAGGAGCATCTGGCCATGCTGAAGCTGTGGTCGCAGGGTAAGGGCAATGTGGTCGCCGCCATGATGCACGACCACATTGCCTCGACGCTGGAAGATCTGCGGCGGGAATTCAAGCTTTGAGCGGGGCGGGGCGTCAGGAGTAGCAGTCGTTCCTGGCCTTGCCTGAATTGTCCAGCGATACGCGGGCGCTGTCCATGCGGGCCGCGTGCATGTAGAACACGTCGGCTGCGATATGGTGGTTGCCGCCATAGACTTCCGCCAGGATGGCGTACAGCTCCGGATCGTGGGCCTGCAAGTGCTGGTCGTTGACCACGGTCAGCGTGTCGGTGATGTAGGCCTTGTTGGAATTGAACCAGAACTGCGTGCCCTCGGCCCAGTACTCTTCCAGGGTATTGGCCATGTAGGCGCCTTGCCACAGGCGCTTTTCCCTGGCGTGGGCATAGGAGCTTGCAAGGCGCGCGATCAGCTGCGGATCGATGGTGCGCAGCGCGTTCATGATGTTGTGCGAAAACTCGTGCACCAGGATG
Organism: Duganella violaceipulchra; assembly: GCF_019166075.1. Taxonomy (NCBI): domain Bacteria; kingdom Pseudomonadati; phylum Pseudomonadota; class Betaproteobacteria; order Burkholderiales; family Oxalobacteraceae; genus Duganella; species Duganella violaceipulchra. Next base: position 29,166 of record NZ_JAHTGR010000018.1, read on the forward strand.
TTCTCTCCGTAGTAGCGCGTCTTCGGCACGCCCATGATGTTCTCGGCGGCGCCCGTGGTGTACAAGCCGCCCATGCCGCGCGAACGCGCATCCCAATATTGGCGGTCCGTCATCTGGCCTATCGTCTTGGCGTAATCGCGCACCTCGCACTTGGTCAGCCTGGGGTCGTCGATCGCCGGCTTTTTCCAGTCGCGCTGTTCCGGCAGGTCGGTGGTATTTTCCGTGATCGCCATGACGCCGACGCGGGCGCCTTGGCGCGCCAGCTCGTCGCGGATGTCGGGACGGTACGCCAGCATCGATATCACGATGTCGCGCGCCGCCAGTATCGCCACGTCCGGCACCTGGCTGGAGCCGGTGATCGGTATGCCCTGGGCGTCGGCATATTTGGCATAGAAGGGATCGAAGCCGAAACTCGACGGCGGCGTCCGGATCAGGTCGACATGCGCGCAGGCCGCCAGGCCCGCCGCGACGGCGATCGCGGCCAGTGCCTTAGCCGGATTGAATAGTTTGGTTTTCATTGGAATTTGTAGGTCAATCGAACATAGTAGGCGCGGCCGATCGGATCGGACAGGCGCGGATCGTAGCCGGTCTGCGGGTTGGCGTTCTGGTTGGAGAAGGGTGGATCGCTGTTCAGCAGGTTCTTGATGCCCGCGGTCACGGTGGTGTTCTTGAAGCCGGTGTAGGCGCCCGACAGCGTCCACACCGAATTGGCGGAGACATCGCGCTGGTATTGCGCCGCCACCGCGTTCTGGTCCACGTAGCCGGAGGTATAGCGTTGTGACAGCGTCGAGCTCCAGGCGCCGTTCATCCAGCGCAGCGCGAGATTGTGTTTCCAGCGTGTGGCGCCGTTGTACACGCCGATGCTTTCGAATGGATCGACGTCCGGCGTGGTCTGCCACACATTGCTGGTGACGTAGGTGCCGTTGACCCAGGTGTCGAACCAGCCTATCGGCGTCTGCGGGAAGCGGTACTGCAGCGTCAGGTCGATGCCGCTGCTCTTGCGAACGCCCAGGTTGGCCAGCGAGGACAGGTTGACGTACTCGAGCGCCGTGCCGCTGGCGTTGTAGTGGAAGCGGTCGCGGTATTTTTCCGGATCGGCGAACAGCTCGGCCTCGGTCAACGCCGCGCCGATGCCGTCGGTGACTTTGATGTGCCAGTAGTCGAGCGACGCGGTCAGGTCCTTCACCGGCTCGAACACCACGCCGAAGGAATACGAGCGCGACTTCTCGGGGTGCAGTTCGGGGTTGCCGCCGCTCCTGCCGGGCTGGATGGCGTGGCATGCCGTGAGCGGATTGACGCCGGCCTTGGCCACGCTGCCGGGGCACAGTTGCGGATCGTCGTAGGCGCCCGCGGTATTGGTGTCGTAGACTGGCGAGTGCATTTCGTACAAGCTCGGCGCGCGGAAACCGGTATTGGCCGATGCGCGCAGCATCACCTGTTTCAGCGGCTGGAAGCGGATGCCGAGCTTGGGATTGAAGGTGCTGCCGGCGTCGCTATACCGGTCCGAGCGGGCGGCCAGTTGCAGTTCCAGCGTCTTGTGGAGCGGCGCGACGAGCTCCGCGTACACGGCCGACAGCGAGCGCGAGGCGTCCTGGTCCTTCACGCCAAACAGGGCGGTGGCGCGATAGATCGCGGCCTGGTCGACGATCGCGTGGTTGACGGTGTAGGTGGAATTCTCCGTGCGATGTTCGGCGCCGATCGCCAGCGCCAGGGCGCCGCCGGGCAGCGCCATCAGCTCGCGCGTTGCGCGCGCGTCGACGCTGGTGTTTTTCGCCTTGGCGTTCAAGGCGTTGCCGGTCAACAGCGCGCCTTGCAGGTAGGCCGCTCCCTGGGCGTCTTGCGCGCCGAACGGGTTGAGCGTGCCGGCGCTGATGCCCGGCTGGATCAGGGCGTCTTTCACATAGCCGCTGGTGAAATCCTGGGTGACCCGCGTTTGCGCGTAGCTGGCGCCGCCCGTCAGGTCCCATCCGTAGGCCGAGCCTTCCAGGTTGAGCACCACGCGGTCGGACACGCCGAGGTTCTTCGAGGTCCGCTGTCCCGCCTCCAGCGGACGCCAGCTGATCGTCAGGTCTTCGCCGGTGAGGCCGCTCACGGCGGGCGTGCCGCCCGCCGCGCCCGGATACCACTTGTTATCGGCGTGCATTTTCAGTCCGGTCAAGGGCGGCGGTGCGATGCGGCTGATGTTCTCGCTTTCCGAGTGCAGGTAGTCCAGCGTGGCCAGGCCATAGGCGCCGAAACGCAGCGCGCCCTTGACATAGGCGGTGGTCTGCTTGGTATCCGGAATATCGTCGACCAGGCGCGCATAGTCCTGCCGGCAGGTGCCCATGTCGGTGCTGCCATTGCCGGCTTGCGGCACCGTGTTCGGCGCAAAGCAGCCGCTCGCATAGCGTGGGTTGCCGGTGATGCCCTTGGCGGAAAAGAAGTTGGCGGGGAAGGTGGTGCCGCTGGTCTTGTTGATGCCGTATGCCGGTTGGATGCCGGTGGACGAGTACGGCCGGTCGATCGAACGCACCCGGCCCTGGTCGTGGTAGTCGAGCACGCCAAAGATATTGTAGCCATCCTTTTGCAGGTCGCCGAAGCCGGCGGTGACGTTGCCGCGCTTTTCGCGTCCGCCGGTCTGTTGCGGAATGACGGCTTCGGCGGTGGCCGACACGCCGGTGAACGAGCGCTTGGTGATGAAGTTGATCACGCCGGCCACCGCATCGGTGCCGTAGATGTGCGAGGCGCCGTCGCGCAGGATCTCTACCCGGTCCAGCGCCGCGAACGGAATGGCGTTCAGGTCGACGCTGCTGCCGTCGAAGGGATGGTTGGCCAGGCGCCGGCCGTTGAGCAGCACCAGCGTGCGGTCGTCGCCGAGGCCGCGCAGATTGGCCGACGACTTGCCGCCGCCGTCGAAGCCGATGCTGGTGCTGCCGACGGTGGTCTGCTGGTTGGCGGACACCGAGGACAGCACTTCCTCGATCGTGGTCATGCCCTTGCTGACGAATTCATCGGCCTTCATGATCGTGACCGGCAGCGCGGATTCGCCGGCGATGCGCTTGATGGACGAGCCGGTCACGGTCACGCGCTGGATTTCCGTTGCCGCTTCCTGCTCCTGGGCGAGAGCGGGCAGGGTGGAGGTGATGGCCGCGCCGCCCAATGCGAGCAGGACGGCGCGGTGGATGCGAGTCATTTGGAACATATTGTTGTGTCTCCCTTTTTGACGACTTATAAAAGCTGGCAACTACGATCTTGAAATTTTCAAGACCTGCCTGCGCGTCAAATCCTGCGGAAGTAACACAAAAACGCTTCAATCTGCGACGCTGCACGCCTCGGTCTGCACATCGCGCGCCAGCTGGCGGAAGGCCGCCGGCGCCACGCCGTAGCGGCGCGCGAAGGCGCGGGAGAAATGGCTGGCGTTGGAGAAGCCCAGGTCGAGCGCAACGTCGATGATGCGGGCGTCGCCGCCGACCAGGAGCTCGCGCGCGCGCTCGATGCGCAGCTTCATCAGGTATTGGTGCGGCGGCATGCCGACCGATTTGTGGAATTCGCGCGAGAAGTGGGATGCGCTCATCGCGCAGGCCTCGGCCATGTCCACCACGGCGATTTCCTCGGCCAGCCGCTCGGCCATGTAGGTCAAGATCTTTTGCAGGCGCGAACCCGCCAGGCTGCTGGTGGCGGAGGCGGCGGGCAGCTGCGCGTGCTGCTGTAGCAAATATGCCACAAGTGCCGATGTCAGGTGGTCGCGGAATTGCGGCGCCCAGTCGCCGGCCAGGGTGTCGGCGTCGAGCAGCTTCAGGGTCAGGTCCATGACCACCCGATCCGGCGCGATCCAGTTGCTCGACAGTGTGGAAAGGCTCTGGCCGCAACTTGCCGCCATGGACCGCACGGTTGCCGTCGGGACGAAGATGTTGACGATGTCGCAGCCGCTCAGGCGCAGCCAGCGGCCCTGGGCGCCCGGCATGCAGACGCGAAAACGGTTGGCGCCGATGACGCCGCTCCAGACCGGGGCGCTGTCGTTCCAGACTTCCGATTGCTGTGGTTCCAGCTGGATGGCGATGCGGTAGCTGTCGGGATGGGGCACGATGGAACGGATCGCGGTATCGGCGTCGTCGGCGGTCCAGCGCACGATCACCGCGCCCGACAGCGGCAGCGGCCCGATGCAGGCCCGCAGCGGCTCCGTCGCGCCGCTGCGCCGGAAGCATTCCTTGAGCGCGTCGGAGTTGTCCCATCCGAAGGTCTGCGTGAGCTGATCCATGATTTGCCACAATCCAGAAATCGTATACCGTATATTACCTAGAGAGCGTGCTTTGAACAAGAAGGTGTTGCGGAATATCGTTCCACCGATTCGTCATTTTCATAATTGCCCGGTCTGCGCGGCGGGGGCACAATCGCCCGCAAACAATTCAGAAAGTGACGGAGACAAATGAAATTGCGGAGAAAAATCAGCCTGATATCGGCCGCCGTGGCGCTCTGCTGCGGTAGCGTCGGCGCGCAAACCGGCGAGACTGCAGCGCCTGCGGCCACGCCGTGGATGAACGCGCAGCTGGGCGCGGAGGAACGGGCCCGCCTGGCGGTCGCGGCGATGACCTTCGACGAGAAGCTCAAGCTGGTCTACGGCTACTTCGGCGCTGACATGGAATCGAAAAAGAGCACCCGGCCGGCGCCGTCGCACAAGCAATCGGCCGGCTTCATCTACGGCGTGCCGCGCCTGGGCATCCCCCATCTGTGGGAAACCGACGCCGGCGTGGGCGTGGCCAGCCAGGCCGGCCCGGACGCGCGGCCGGGCACGGCGCTGCCGTCCGGCTTGAATACGGCGGCCACCTGGGATCTGCAGACCGCCTATGCGGGCGGCGCCATGATCGGCGCGGAGGCACGCGCCTACGGCTTCAACGTGCTGCTGGCCGGCGGCGTCAACCTGATGCGCGAGCCGCGCAACGGCCGCAACTTCGAATATGCGGGCGAGGACCCCCTGTTGGCCGGCAAGATCGTCGGCGCGCAAATCAAGGGCATCCAGTCGAACCGCGTGGTGTCCACGCTCAAGCACTTCGCCCTGAACGACCAGGAAACCGGCCGCACCACGCTCAACGTCAGGATCGACGACCGCTCGGCGCGCATGTCGGATCTGCTGGCCTTGCAGATCGCGAACGAGGACGGCAATCCGGGTTCGGTCATGTGTTCCTACAACCGTGTCAACGGCGCCTATTCGTGCGAGAACAGCTATCTGCTGAACGAGGTGCTGAAGAAGGATTGGGGCTTCAAGGGTTGGGTGATGTCGGACTGGGGCGCGGTGCACAGCACGGTGCCGGCCGCCAATGCCGGGCTGGACCAGCAATCGGGCATGCCGTTCGACCAGGCCGACTATTTCGGCCCGCCGCTGAAGGAGGCCGTGTTGAACGGCTGGGTGCCGCAGGCGCGCCTGGACGACATGGTGCGCCGCATCCTGTATGCGATGTTCGCGCACGGCGTGGTGGACCACCCGGTGGCGCCGGCGCCGCAGACCATCGACTTCAAGGCGCACGCGGCCGTGTCGCGCAAGGATGCGCAGGAGGGCATGGTGCTGCTGAAGAATAGCGCCGGCGCCTTGCCGTTGAAGCCATCCGCCAAACGCATCGCGGTGATCGGCGGCTATGCCGACCGCGGCGTGCTGGCCGGTGGCGGTTCGTCGCTGGTGTACCCGGCCGGCGGCAATGCGGCGCCGGAACTGGCGCCCAAGACCTGGCCCGGTCCGGTCATGGTCTATCCGTCGTCGCCGCTGAAAGCCATCCAGGCCCGCATGCCGTCGGCCACGGTGGTGTACAACGACGGCAGCGACCGCGCTGCAGCGGCCAAGCTGGCGCGCGACAGCGACGTGGTGCTGGTGTTCGCCACACAGTGGACGGGCGAGGGCTTCGACATGCCGAACCTGTCGCTGCCCGACCAGCAGGACGAGCTGATCTCAACGGTGGTGGCGGCCAACGCCAACACGGTCGTGGTGCTGGAAACCGGCGGTCCGGTGACGATGCCGTGGCTGCCGAAGGTGTCGGCCGTGCTGGAGGCCTGGTATCCCGGCAGCGATGGCGGCGAGGCGATTGCCGGCGTGCTGTTTGGCGAGGTCAATCCGTCGGGACATTTGCCGGCCACCTTCCCGGCGTCGGAATCGCAATTGCCGCGCCCGGTGCTGGACGGTTACCCCGAAGTGGCGGACCGGCGCTTCGATGTCGACTACAGCGAAGGCGCGGCGGTTGGCTACAAGTGGTTCGACCTGAAGGGCCTCAAGCCCTTGTTCCCGTTCGGCCACGGCTTGTCCTACACCGAGTTTGCTTTCTCGGACCTGGCCGCCAGCGTCAAGGGCGGCGTGCTGCGGGCCTCGTTCACGGTGAAGAATGCCGGCAAGGTGGCGGGCAAGCAGGTGGCCCAGCTCTACGTGTCGCCGTTGAAGGTGCGCTGGGAAGCGCCCAAGCGTCTGGCCGGCTTCCAGAAGGTCGAGCTGCAACCGGGGGCGGGCGTTCAGTCGTCTGTTACCGTCGATCCGCGCTTGCTGGCGGTCTATGACTCGGCATCGAAAACCTGGAAGGTCGCCAAGGGCGATTACAAGCTCACCCTGGCGTCCAGCGCTGCCGACGAGCAGTCCATCAGCACCGTGGTGCATCTGGAGGCCGCCGTCTACGATGTGACGGGCAAGCTAACCCGGTAAAACGCTGGACGATAAAAAAGAGCGGGCGCTGCAAATGCAGCGTCTGCTCTTCTTATTTTGTACTAGCGCTGACTTGGCCTGAGATGAGCTGTCAGATGAGTTAGAGTTGAGTTCGACTCTACGATGGGTTCTGGAGTATCCAACTAGCCATCAGGTCCTGAAGGTCGTTTGCGTAATTCCAGGATTTAAGTTCGCTCAGCTTGACTTTGTTTTTCTTGGCGGCCACAGCTAAGGTGCCCTGAAATGCGAGATAACGGTCGGTCACATGCTTAGCCCCCGGCAGCGTACGTGCAGACTTCTTGCGGAGAAAATCCCGAACACAGCCAATTGCTTTGACGGGATCGTTCTCATGAACCTTGGTGTCCAACCCCGCAAGGTCGCTGATGCTTGCGTTGTGTTGGTACTGAACCCCATCCAGGATGCCAATGTGGTGGTCCCATTGATATGGATTCAACGTATGCATTGCATAGGCGATTCCGGCCTCGAATGGCATGTTAAAGCGAGGTAGCCTGTTCTTCCCCAACTGCACGCGGCTCATGTCATGGAGCGAGTCCGAGCCTGAAAGCCAAGATCGTGAATCGTAAAGACGATTGCGTCGAAAAGAGGCTTGAACTTGGCGTCGAACGGGCAATTAAGGAAGACTCGGGTATCGTAGTCAGCCGGTTTATTCACTGAGAGGGCCATCAGATCAGCACCATCGAGGCTAAGAGCGACTTTCGCGTTTCGTCGTCGAGCTTCAACTTGGTCTTGGGTGCCGGAAGGTGGTGGATCTCGGGATGTTTGCCCACTACGTTGCTTCGCGAAAGGTTCAACTTCACGATCTTCCCTGGCTTCAAGGTGGTATTCGCCTCGAGGACCTTGCCGGGTGCCGATATGACAACTGTCTGGCCTCGCCCCTTAGCGCGCGCGAGCGTCACTTTGTAAGTCTTGCCTGTTGGAGGCTTTGACGCGGGCGCCTTATGAACTGACAACACGACCTTTTCAGCCACATTAGCTATCGTCTTCTTGGTACTCTTCTCACCTACGACAGAACTGCCGATCTTTTTGGCCACCGCTTTCCCCATTTTCCGAAATCTTGATCCGAGCGTTGTTCGTAACCATAGTCCGATGATAGCCCCTAACAGGCAGGTTGTCATGTCGAGCAAAATTTTGGATGCAAAATCGATTCTACGGAGGGAGACGAGGGCCGGGCTGTTGAGCCTGAGAGCGACACTGAACTCCCTCTGGATCTCATAGCGTATTGTGAATGCTACATTGGTATGCGCGCAACCGGGCGAGCGACGTCGCCGCGTCCAAATTTACTGCGGCTACGCTTCACGCCCCGCCCGCGGCTTTTGCTTGTGTATCTCCGGATATCGGGCGCGTCGTTACCACCAAAGGCTGTAGATCGTCGTCAGCGCGACGGCGATCACGGCCGAACCCAGCGCAAAAGCGCCGTCGACGCGGAACAGCGAAGTATCGATGTGCATCGGCTTCGACAAGTTGTCGCGCTTGACGCCGGCCATCTTGCTGATCACGACCATGCCGGCCACCACCACCCAGAACACGATGAACATGCGGTCGAGGAAGGGGATCTCGGCCAGGCCGCCGGCGGTGACCTTGGCAAAGCCGATCGGCACCAGGAAGGACAGATCCATCATCGACGGCAGGAATTTCAGCACGATCGAACCAACCAGGCCGCCCAAGGTGGCGAACATGGCCGCGCCGGCCGTAGTCCTTTTCCAGAAGAAGCCCAGCAGGAACATGGCCAGGATGCCGGGCGAGACGAAGCCGGTGTATTCCTGGATGTACTGGAAGCCGCCTTTCTTGTCGATGCCCAGCATCGGCGCAATCAGCACGGCCAGCGCCATCGCCACCACCACGCTGACACGGCCGATCCACACCATGCGCTGTTCGCTGGCCTGCTTGTTGAAGGCCTTGTTGTAGATGTCGAGCGTGAAGATGGTGGCGATGCTGTTGGCCTTGCCGGCCAGCGAGGCCACCACCGCCGCCGTCAGCGCGGCGAAGGCAATACCCTTCAAGCCCGATGGCAGAAGATTGAGCAGGATAGGGTAGGCGCGGTCGGGATTGATTTCGCCGCCAACCTTCATCGCATCGCCCAGCGCGCCGGACTTGTCGAGCGCATACGCGGCGATACCGGGCAGCACCACGATCACCGGCATCAGCAGCTTCAAGAAGGCCGCGAACAGCAGGCCCTTGCGCGCGGTCGGCAGGTCGGCGCCGAGGGCGCGCTGGGTGATGTACTGGTTGCAGCCCCAATAGTTCAGGTTGACGATCCACATGCCGCCCAGCAGCACCGATAGGCCGGGCAGGTCCATGTAGTTGGGATTGTCGCGCGTGAGCACCATGTCGAAGTGGTCGCGGGTATGGGCGTACAGTTCGGACAGGCCGGACAGCGCGCCTTGCTTGTGCGCCAGCGCGGCCACCATGTCGAGCGCCAGCCAGGTCGTGACCAGGCCGCCGACCACCAGGCAGGTCACTTGCACCACGTCGGTGTAGCCGATCACCTTCATGCCGCCCAGCGTGATGACGGCCGCGAATACGGCCAGGAACAGCATGCACGGCAGCAAGGCGATGCCGGACAGACTGCTGATGGCCAGCGCGCCCAGGTAGAGGATGGAGGTCAGGTTGACCACCACGTACAGGCCCAGCCAGAACAGCGCCATCGTCGTGGCGACCGCCTTGCCGTAGCGCTGTTCGAGGAATTGCGGCATGGTGTAGATGCGGTTCTTCAAATAGACCGGCATGAAGAACACGGCCACGATCACCAGCGTGGCGGCGGCCATCAGCTCATACACGGCGATCGCCATGCCGATGCGGAAGCCGGAGCCGCTCATGCCGATGAACTGCTCGGCCGAGATGTTGGAGGCGATCAGCGAGGCGCCGATGGCCCACCAGGTCAGCGAACCCTCGGCCAGGAAGTAGTCATGCGAGGCTTTGCCGGAGCCGCCTTGCTTGCGTCGGAAAACCCAGATGCCGTAGCCGGCGACCAGGATGAAATAAACGAGAAAGACGGTGACGTCCAGGGTGGAAAAAGTGCTCATGCAACGCTCGAAATGTGAAGTTTGTCTCCGGATGGACGGCCTGGTTGCGGCCGTACCCTTTTTTTAAATCTGCCAAGTGAAAATCTTAGGCGATTTGGACCGGAAAACGCCAATACGACTTTTGCACTCAGCTATATCGTTTGGGTAAGGCTCGGCTTCGAAGCGCTGCTTTTTTCGTATTGCCTAGGCGCGGCGGCGGCGCGCGATCGCGCCGAGCAACAGCAAACCGCCCGCCAGCATCGCATACGACGATGGCTCTGGCACGGCGCTCACCGAGAACTTGATATTGTCGATGCCGACGTTGTAGGCGCTGTCATGCCACAGAATGCTCAGGCCGCTGGCCGAGGAGACGTTCGGCATCAGGGTGGTGGCCGAGTTGCCGGTCGGAATAATGCCGTCAAAGCTGAACAACACCGGGCCGCCGATCGCCGACACCGTCACCGAGGTGGTGTGCGCGCTGCCGTAGGTGCCGAGGTCGAAGCGCGACAGGCTCACCACCTGGCCGGCCTGCTGCGGCAGCAGATCGATGCGGGCGGCCGAATGGGCGTCGTTCTTGCCACCCCACAGCACGCCATGCAGGGTGCTGTAGCCGGTGCTCCACCAATTGAGCGTGCCGGCGCCGGTATAGGGCGCGGCGTAATGAACATCGACCACGCCGGCCACGTCGCCGTAATCCTGCCCGATGCTGCCATTGCCGTTGGAGCAATCCTGATGCGCGCCGTAGCCGCTGCCGTTGGCGGTGCAGATCTTGGGGGCGTCAAAGTCGAGCGTGTAGTTGGCTGCGTGCGCGCTGCCGGCGAACGCCAGTGCGGCGCCCAGGACGAGAGATGCTGTTTTCATGTCGTTTGCCTTTCGGAAATTTGTTAAAAATAAAACATGTACTATACAATAAGTGTTAGTTCGACATCGTATCCATCAGGAGAAATATGAAAGTATTAGCATTCGCAGCAAGCAACAGCCGCAAATCGATCAACAAGAAACTGGCGACCTACGCCGCCGGCCTGCTGGACGGCGCCGAGGTCGAGCTGCTGGATTTAAACGATTACGAAATGCCGCTGTTCAGCATCGACCGGGAAGCGGCCTCCGGCCATCCGGAACTGGCCAAGGCCTTCTTGCAAAAAATCGCCGCCTGCGACGCCATGATCATCTCGTTTGCCGAACACAACGCCTCGTACAGCGCCGCCTTTAAGAACCTGTTCGATTGGTGCTCGCGGATAGAACCCAAGGTGTTCCAGAACAAGCCGATGGTCTTGCTGGCGACCTCGCCCGGCGCCCGTGGCGGCGCCTCCGTGCTGGCCGCCGCCACCGGCTCCGCGCCATTCTTTGGCGGGCAGGTCAAGGCCAGCCTCGCCATTCCCGCTTTCAATGACAACTTCGATCTGGAGCGAGGCGTGCTCAAGCATGAGGAACTGAATGCCCGGCTGGTCAGCGCAGTGGCGATGCTGAAGGAAGTCGCGCCCGCGCTGTAGTTCTTTGCCCGAGATAGGGCAGCAGGCTGATGAGTGCCAGCACCGCCAGCGCGACGCCCACCCACAACGGCGAGCGCAGGCCGTAGCCGGCGGCGATCCCCAGCCCGCCGATCCACGACCCGGCCCCCAGGCCGATGTTGATGACCGAGGTGTGGATGGTGTTGACCAACGGCCCCGGATGCGCGGTGCGCATCACCCGCGCGATGATGGCGGGATTCATCGACATGCCGACCAGGCCGGTCACCACCAGCAAGGCGACGCTGATCGTCTGGTCCTGTGCGAAGACGGCGAACAGCGCCAGGCTGACGCCCAGGATCAGCATGCCCCCGACCATGAGCGGGATCGTGTACTGGTCGGCAAAGCGCCCGACCACGCCATTGCCCACCACGTTGGCGACGCCGTACACGCCCAGCAGCCAGGGTATCGAGGAGGGCGGGAAGCCGCTGACCTCGATCAGGATGGGCGCGAAGTAGCTGAAGGCGGCGAAGATCGCACCGATGATGAGGCCGCTGCTGGCGAAGGCCGTCCACAGATGGGGATTGCGGAACTCCTTCAGTTCGCTGTCCAGGCTGACCGCCTGCGATGGCTTGGAGCGCGGCACCAGCAGCGTGACCAGCACCATGCACAGCACCGTCAGCACCACCACCAGCCAGAAGCTGGCGCGCCAGCCCAGATGCTGGTCGATCAGCGTGGCCATCGGCACGCCCACCACGGACGCGAGCATCAGGCCGCCGATCACGATGGCGGCGGCGCGCCCGCGCGCGCGCACGTCGACCACGTCGGCACAGATCGCCAGCGAGACGCCGAAGCAGGCCGACGCTGCGACGCCGGTGGCCAGCCGCGCGATCGCCATGACGTCATAACTGGTGGCCGAGGCGGCGATGGATTGGGCGATCACATACAGGCTCAGCAGCCCAAGCAAGCCTTCCTTCTTGGTGATGCGCAGCTTGAGCATGCCGACGGTGATCAGCGGCCCGCCGACCACCATGCCGATGGCGTACAGCGAGATCAGGTAGCCGATCCGCGTCACCGGTTCGCCCAGGGCCAGCGCCAGCGACGGCATCATGCCCGCGACCATGAATTCGGAGGTGGTCAGCGAGAAGATCGTCAAGCCGAGTATGTAGACAAGCAAGGGCATACAGGTTTCCTTTGAAAATAAGGCCTAGTCGGGCGTGAAAATGTCGGCCGCAATAGCGGCGGCGGAGAAGTTTGGAAAATCGCGCACCGACAGATGCTGCGGGTCGTTGCCGGTGACCATGCGCAGCAGGTGGTTGCCGCCGGCTTGCAGGTAGAAGATCGAACGCGCCTTGCCGGGGCGTTCGATCACCCAGGCGTCGGCCTGCCGGCCCAGCACGGCATGGCGGCCGTCGTGCAGCGCCGCGCCGTCGCGCAGGATGGCCTGCGGCAGGAATAGTTCGCGGAACGGCGCCACCTCGTCGGGCAGCGCCGTTTCCTGCAGTTGCACGCCTTGCCTGGCATACGCCACCTTTTGCTTGCGGCTGCGCTCGCGTCCGGCGTCGCCGATCTCCGACATCCACAGCCGGTGGCCGGTTTCCCGTTCCGACCAGGGATTGAACAGGCCGTCGATGCGGCAGATGTTGCGCTCGTAGTCGAACCAGCAATAGCCGGAGGTGACTTCGTCCTCTTCCCGCATCGGCGACCAGTAGGAGATGTAGGCGCTGCTCCATTGCGGCGGCAGCAGCGGCGGGGTGGCGTAGGTCGGCATGGCGGCTCCTTATCGACCCAGCGCGTAGCCGAGCGTGGCCATCAGCGCGTCCTGCAACGGCGGCAAGTCCTTGCGGCGGGCGTCGAAGCTGATGGTCAGTTCGGCGTTGCTCAGGCCGATGCGGTCGCTGACGGTTTCAAACCAGCGGCGGCTGCTGTCGGCGTGGTCCTTGAACAGCCGCACCAGCGGCACGGCGCGGGCGTTGAAGCTGGCCAGGGCGGCGGCGGTGTCGGCCTCGGCGCTCAGGGTTTTCGCCAGCAGCAGCGCGACCGTCACCGCCATCGTGGTGCCGTGGCCGATCGAGAAGTGGCCGGACTGCAGCGCATCGCCGATCATCACGAACTTGCCGTCGCAGGCCTGTTCACGGCTGAGCGTCATGAAGTTGCGCCAGCCCTGGCCAGGCTGGCTGACCAGGCCGTGATCGCCCAGTTCGGCCGCGAAGGTCTTGGCGAGGTAGGCTGCCACTTCGCTGTCGCTGCGGTGCTCCAGCCCGGCGCGGGCGAAGCTGTGCTCGCTGCACTCGACAATGAAGGTGCTCATCGTGTCCGAGTATTTGTAGGCGTGGCCGATGAAGATGCCTTGCTCGTTGCTGCGGAATACCAGGTTCATCTGGTCGAACAGTTGGGTGGTGCCGTACCAGATGTATTTGTTGCGGCCGAAGTCGACCTGCGCCGCCAGCGCCTGCGGCAACTCCAGCGACTTGTGGTTGACGCCGTTGGACAGCACCACCAGGTCGTACTCGGCTTCCAGCTGTTCCTTGCTGGCAAGCGGCGTTTCGTAGTTGATGGCGATGCCGGCCGCCACGCACTTGGCGCGCAGCGCCTGCACCAGCGCCTGGCGGCCGACGCCGCACAGCGTGATGCCGGTGCTCATCAGGTTGGGCTGGTCGCGGTGCACCAGCTTGAACTCTTCCAGGTACTGCGGGTTGAGCAGCTCCGGCTGCTCCAGGTAGGACAGCGGATTGGCCGGATGGCGCGGCGGCCGTCCCGGCAGCACCACGCCCCAGCCCAGCACTTCTTCCTGGGTGTTCTTTTCCGCGATGCTGATGTCCCAGCCCGGTCGGGCTTGCTTCATCTGACTGGCAAAGATCAGTCCTGCGGGGCCTGCGCCGATTACGAGTATCTTCATTAATTTACCCTTCCAAGTTTGTACCAAACGTTTTGCTTCTTCTGGATTTGCTGCAACTCATCGTAGGGAACCGATGTGAAGTACAGTTTCTCCGCCATGTCGGGCGGATAAACACGGGGGAATTTCTTGTGCATGTAGCGGGTGTACCGGGTCTGCAGGAAGAAAATCAGATTCGGGTTGCTCAGCGCCTCGTAGTTGGCGATCGCCATGTCCTGCATGGCGTCGGCCTGCACCTTGCGCTGGCGGGTGAACTCGGCCAGCACCTGGGGCAGGGCGTCGGGCTGGCGCTCCAGCAGGGTTGCGAAGACATACACATCCTCCAGCGCCATGTTCATGCCCTGGCCGAGGAAGGGCGCGGTGGCGTGCGCGGCGTCGCCGATCAGCAGCACATTGCCCTTGTAGTGGAAGGTGTTGGAGCGGACGTTGATCAGGTCGTTGCTGGGCAGGGCGATGAACTGCTCCAGCAATTCCTGGCGGCTGGCCGGCGGCAGGCTGCCGAAGTAGCGGCTGAAGAACTCCGCCAGCGCTTCCCGGTTGAGCGTGGCCAGGCTGGGCGTGCCGGTGTAGGGCAGGCAGATGGCGAAGCTGATGCTGCCGTCCGGGATGGTGGCGGCGCGGCCGGCGAACAGGCCCTTGGAATCCATGCCGAAGAAGTACAGCAAGTCCTTGCGGAAGCCCAGTCCGGCGGCGTCCGGCAGCACCAGCGTCTTGTAGCCGTGGCGGAAGAAGGTCTGCTTGAAATCGAAGCGCCGCACGCCGCTTTGCATGGCGCGCCGCACCGCCGAGTGGGCGCCGTCGGCGCCGATGATCAGGTCGCCTTGCAGCGTCTGCATGGCGCCATCGCTGCCCTGGATCAGCACGGTCTTCCGGTCGAGGTCGACATCCAGGCATTTGTGCTCGAAGTAGTAGTTGACCTCGTGCTTGACGGCGTGCCGGTTCAGTAGCCGCTGGAAGGCGGTGCGGTCCAGCGACAGCGGGAACAGGCCTTCGAGCGGGGTCAGCTCGCGCACCTTGTAGTCGCCGCGCACGGAGAACGCCATGCCGACGATGGGCTCGCCGCACTGGTCCAGCTCCTGCTTGCTGATGCCGGCCCCCAGCACCGCCTTGATGCCGCGCACGGTCATGCTGACGCCGATCGCGCGCGAGCCGATCGGATCGGCGCTGGCCGCGTTGGGCCCCAGCGGATCGGCGCGCTTTTCGATGATGTGGACGTCGTGGCCCCGTTGCGCCATGTAGATGGCGGTCAGGCTGCCGGCCAGGCCGCCGCCGACGATGATGATCTTGTTCATTTCAAGCCTCTCTAGACATCTTTCCCCGAGATAAATCGGTTAATTGCTGATTAAAAAACGCCAACATGTCGATCTGCGCCGAGGCGACCACGCCGGCCTCCAGGCTGCGCGCGTACTGCGCCAGCGCCTGGCATTTCTGCGCCAGCTGTTCGCAACCCAGGCTGTAGTCGGCGCTGACGGCGGCGCGCGGCGGCTCCGGCACCGGCGGCCCGGCGTTGCGGCCGGGCAGGCCGGACGGCATGTTCATCAGCGCGGCCGACACGGGCCGCAACAGGCCGGTCATGATGTCGATGGCCGCGTTCATCAGGCGCGAACGGCGCAGGCTGCCCAGCGGCTGTTGCGCAAAATGGTGGCCCATCAGGCCGAAGGTCAGCTCGTAGCAGCCCTGGTACAGCTGCATCAGCGAGCGGGCCTGCGGATCGGTCACCACGGTGCAGTCGGCGCGCGCCGCCAGCACCGGGTTTTTCAGCGAGGGCAGGGCCGGCTCGAACGGTTTGTCGCGCGACGAGAAACGGCCGCCCAGCGCGCGCAATCGGTGGAAATGCGAGACGTCGAAATGCGGCGAATCGACCGCCACGCCTTCGCCCTGCTCGGTGACGAAGTCGATCGCGAACAGCGCGCTGGCGCGGTCGCCAACCTCCAGCTGGTAGCCGGGATAGGCGCGGTTGGTCAGCTCCTTGAGGAACAGGTGGTGCTCGCCGCCGCGCTTGCCGCCGTCGGCGTCGAACAGTTCGGGCAGCTCGGCCAGGGCCTGGCGGATGGCGAGGTAGAAGCTGGCGATCGATTTGCCCGGCGTGGGCAGGTAGTCCGGCCACTCGAAGCGCACGAACCTGGCCAGCACGTGCTCGGAGAATGGTTCGAACGCAAACTCCGTGTCCAGGCCGAAGCGCTCCCGCGCCTGCTGGCCCAGCAGCGGAACGCCCGCGTGGAAGGGCTCGCCCAGCGCCATCAGCACGTTGTTGATCAACAGGTAGTGGATCATCTCTTCGTGGGCGATCTCCAGCAGCGCGCCGCGCGCACCGCTGTTGCGGCGCCGGTCGGCGTCGCCGCAGGCCAGCTCCAGCTCGTCCGCCCGCCAGCGGCCGGCCTCGACCAGCTTCAGGCCCTGCTCGTAGTTGGGGATGCTGTAGGCGGCATACAGGTACTGCATCATCAGCGACAGTTCCAGGTCGACCGCCTTTTTCAGCTCGTCGATCAGCGCTTCCTTGCTGCGGATGACATGCGGCGCCGGTTCCGGCGGCGCGGCGGTCCTGGCGGCGGCTTCGACCTGGGTCAGGTATTTCAGGAACAGCCGCGCTTTCGGCAACGACAGCTCGCGCGTGCTCGGCATGTAGTAGCTCTTGTCGCGGTTCTGCGGATCGCACATCTGCCACATCAGGCGCGCATAGGTGTCGCACTTGCAATGGTCCGCCAGGCTGAACACCTTGTCCGCCATGAAGGGATAGACCAGCTCGTAATAAGCCATCACGTGGCGGTAGAGGAAGGCGTAGTCGACCTGTTCGGCCGGCACCTGGTCCAGATGCCAGTCGTCGGGCAGCACGCGGGCGCCGAGGTGCTGGGCGTGCCGTCCTTCGCCCAGCACGATGCGGGTGGCGCCGGATGCGCGGCCGGTGACGGTCAGCTCGGTGTAGCCAGCGCCGAGTGCCGAGGCTTGCAGGTCGAATGCCAGCAGTTCGCCGTGCCCGGCCTGCACGGCCAGCGCCGGATGCTCCTTCAATTCGCCCCGGTAGCGGCTTTGCAGCGTGATCGTCTGCGGGTAGTCCTGCCGTTGTTGGCGGTTGGGGGCTTCCAGATACAGCTGGTTGCTGTCGGACTGGTGCACCCACTCGGCCTCGTCCCACTGCGCCTGCGCGTTGCCCAGGCTGAGCGGGCCGGTGGCCACGGCGCCATGCGGCAGCGGCACGTCGACCACGCCGTGGTGGCGCCAGTGGTCCAGGTACAACTGCTCGGGGATGCGCGCCAGCAGCACGCCGTCGGCGCCATGCAGCAGCAGGTCGCCCAGCGCCGCCTTGCCGCCCAGGGCGTGCGTCGGATGCTGCTCGGACACGGGGCCGGCCGCGCGGGTGGTGAACGGAATCGCGGTCGGCATGTTCAGCGAGACCCGCTCGCCATCCAGCTGGACCAGCACCGGCCCCAGGCTGCCCTGGCGCGGCAGCAGCAGGCGGCCGGATGGATAGGTGGCCAGCTCGTCGCGCCGCCACAGGCCGATGCTGCCGGCCAGGTCGTAGAACACCGGCGAGTCCGGCTTCTGCGGTGTCGACATATTGAACAGCGCGTACTGGATCGTCAGGCCCAACACATCGTCGCCGGCCAGCGCCTGTTGCAGCGCGCGCATGCTGGCCGGCAGCGGCGTGTCGGGATTGAAGAGGAAATGCGGGTCCTGCTTCGCCACCGAGAATTGGAACAGCCTGGAGCGGCCGAACTCCTCGTCCAGGAAATGTCCGCTGCGCTCGGTGATATGGCCGCTGCCCAGCCAGCGCACCGAGTGCGCCTGCGCGATGTCGGCGCTGAACAGGGCCGGCGTGTTGGCCGTGGCCAGCTTGCCGCTCAGCGTGAACTGGCCGGCGTAGATCAAGGTGGTGTCCGGCTGGGCGGGGTGGTTGTCGACCCACCTGGCGCGGTTGAAGGTGGTGCGCAGGTAGTCGTTGTAGTGGCCCCACAAGGCCAGCTTGGCGCCGACCAGCGCGTCCTCGGTGTCGACCTCGCCATGGCGCAGCTGGACGCCGGTGATCCTGGCGTTTTCCCACGAAAAGTGGTTGTTGCCGCAGGCGTTGTAGCCGCTGGCCTGGCTGAACACGCCTTCCGGGTCCGGCTTGCCGGCGGCATCGAAGCGCGGCGCGAGCTGCTTCAGGTGCTGGTGGAAGTCGGACGGAGGGCGGTCCAGGTCGAAGGGGGCTCCCGCCATCGAGACCGTGTTGGTGGCGATGTCGATGTGGCCGTGCGTGTTGCGATTGGCGGTCGGCACATTGGCGCGGGCGTAACCTCGGAAGTGCAAGCGTGGAAAATCAAGCAGACTCATACACCCTCGGCGGTCGAGGTGTCGAACGCCTTGGCGTCGTTCGCGGCGCCGCCCTGTTGGCTCAGCCGGTCGAGCAGCAGCTGGCTGGCGTGGCGCGCGCTGATCAGGCTGCCTTCCATCCATCCGCAGTGCGAGGTGTAGGCGTCCGAGCAGGCGATGATGCCGTCCTGGTGCAGCAGGGCGGCCGGATGGTCGGCGTCGGTGTCCATGCAGAACTCGACGCCGTGCGGCCAATGCTTGTAAAAATGCCCCTTGATCGGCGGCAGTGGCTGGCCGTTGAGCGGCAGCACTTCCTCCAGGTGGCGGCGGACGTGTTCCAGGTAGACGTCCTCGCCTTGCGTCAGGCAGTCCCGCCAATAGGTCGCGCTGTGGCTGTCGGTGTAGAACAGCAGGTATTTGTCGCCCTTGAAGTAGATTTTCCGCAGCGGGTTCTCGGCCATCAACACCTTGTCGGTCAGTCCCAGCGCTTGCCACCAGGCCTGGTCGAAGGTCAGGAAGCCTTTGAACAAGGGCAGGGAATCGTACTGGAACGCACTCCAGCCGGAGCGCAGGTCCAGGTTCAGGCGCGCCATGGCGGTGGGCGGCACGGCCATGACCAGATGGCGCGCCCGGTGCACCCGGCGTTCGCCCATGTGGTTGAAGGCGAGCACGTGCTCGGCACCGGATTTTTCCACCGACAGCAGGCGGTGGCCCAGCTCGAACTGCACGCCGCCGGCCTGCGCCTCGCCCTGCAGCTGGCTCAGCAGTTGGCCGTAGCCGTCGGTCGCGTACAGCCATTCGTTGGCGGCGTTCTCGGTGATGCTTTGCGTCTCCGGGTGTTTTTTGATGATGTCGTAGGCCATGGCCGGGGAGACGATGGGCAGCAGCAGGGCGTCATAGCCGGTGGCCATGATGATGCGGGTGGCTTCGGCGGCGCCAAGGTAGTGGCTGACGAACTGCAGGAACGAGTCGTGCGGATGTTCCTTCACCATCTTGCTCAGGCTTAGCAGGGTAGCCTTCAGCTGCTCCTGCACCCGCTCGTGGAATACCGCCTCGGTGAAGGGATAGACCGCGTGCGGCAGTTCGCTGCCCTGCATCAACTGCTGGAAGTTCGGATGCAGCTGCGGCGAGTAGCGGGCGGCGCCGAGTTCGGCGATTTCCTCCCCGTCGATCTTGCGCGACTGGATGCGGCCGCCCACGGCGGCATTCAGGTCGAACACCCGTATGCGCAGGTGCTTGCTGATGGCGGCGCGTATCAAACGGGTGGCGCAAGTCAAACCTCCTATGCCTGCGCCGATGATGCAAATGTCAGAATAATTGGTCATTCAGAATTCCCTTGTGGTGAATCCCGAGCCACTAACCCAAATGTCCCCGTGCGTGCTGGTGTGGCGCGAGGTGCAGCGTGCCGCCCCTGTTCAGGGCGTTACTGGCGTGGTTCAAGAGTGATGTCGAGGTGTCGAACTCACTTGCATGTCCCTAGTTGCTTATAATTAAATATTGCGCAAACAATATCTGACGAGATCGCCAAACGGCTTGATAAATGTCAAGCCGGCCTCGTCTGACACGAAATGGCGGGAAGTGGGCGCGGGCGCGTCCGCGTTGTTGCGGAAACACCAGCGCATGGCTGTCATCGGCAGCACCGACTGTACAAGCGCGCCTCAACCTGCCAACATGTTTTATTGGAGCAATTATTCGGGTGTGAGAGGCAGATGGCGATGATGAATCAACGGAGAACGGCGCCGCTATGCCTCCCCGTGCTGTGCGGTGTGCTCGCGTTGCACGCAGGCGCCGCAGCGGCCGGCGACGCCGCGCAAGACTTGACGGCCTTGCCGTTGGAGCAACTGATGTCGCTGGAGGTGTACAGCGCGTCGAAGTTCGTCCAGCGCGCCAGCGAGGCGCCGTCCAGCGTCACCGTGATCACCACCGCCGATATCCGCGCCTATGGCTGGCGCAGCCTGGCCGAGGTGCTGCGCAGCGTGCGCGGGGTCTACGCCAGCTACGACCGCAACTACAGCTACGTCGGCGCGCGCGGCTTCCTGCGGCCTGGCGACTACAACACCCGCTTCCTGCTGCAGATCGACGGCAACCGCATCAACGACGCGGTGTTCGATTCGGGGCCGATGGGCGGGGAATTCCCGCTCGACCTGGAGCTGGTCGAGCGCATCGAATACGTGCCCGGTCCCGGTTCGTCGGTGTATGGGGCCAACGCCTTTTTCGGCGTGATCAACGTCATCACGCGCCGCCCGCGCGACATCGACGGCAGCGCGCTGACCTTGGCCGGCGGCCAGGACGGCGCCCGCCGCGGCCACGCCAGCCAGGCCTGGACCGACAGTTTTGGCACCGACTGGCTGCTGTCGGCCAGCCGCCACAAGACCGACGGCCGCGACCAGTTCTATGCCGCCTACGCGCGGGACGGCGTCAGCGACGGCGTGGCGCGCGGCCTCGATTATGAAAGCGGCCACCGCCTGTTCGCCAAGGCCATCCACGGCGCCTGGACCGCCACCCTGATCCACGCGGAGCGAGACAAGGGCGTGCCGACCGCCTCGTACAGCCAGCGCTTCAACGATCCGCGTTCGCGCACGGTCGACACGCAGAACTACGCCGACCTGGCTTACCGCACCATGTTGTCGCCGCAGATCGAGCTCAATGCGCGCGCCTACTGGGCCGAGTATGGCTCGCTGGGCTACTACGTGGGCGACGACGCCAACGGCGTCCTCAATCGCGACGTCTTCGCCAGCCGCTGGTGCGGCGCGGAGCTGACCTTGCTGGCCAATGTCGGCGACCACAAGCTGCTGGCCGGCCTGTCCTACGAGGACGACTATCGCCAGCGCATGCTCAACTTCGACGTCGATCCGTATGCGCTGTACCTGAACGAAAACCACGACGGCAACCGCTACGGCCTGTACCTGCAGGACCAGCTGGCGCTGACGCCGGCGCTGCTGCTGAACGCCGGCCTGCGCTACGACCGCCAGGTCGCCACCGGCGGCGTGTTCAGCCCGCGCCTGGCGCTGGTGCACCAGTGGAGCGCGGCGACCACGCTCAAGGCCATGTACGGCAACGCCTACCGCGCGCCCAACAACTATGAGCTGTATTACAGCGCGCCCGGCGACGGCGGCCAGCTGGCCAATCCCGCGCTGGGCCGCGAGCGCATCGTCAGCGCCGAGCTGGCGCTGGTGCGCCAGCTGGCCGGCAACCGGCGCGTGACGGTCTCCGCTTTCCGCAACGTGGTGTCGGCGCTGATCACGCAGGTCGACCAGGGCCGCTTGCCGATCTTTGTCAATGCCGGCCGCGCGGTGGCGCGCGGGGTGGAATTCGAATACGAGCAAAACTGGAGCAACGCGGCGCGCCTGAAGGCCAGTTACAGCTGGCAGCGCACGCGCCAGGACGGCGGCGACGGCGAGGGCGGCAACGTCAACACGCCCAGCCAGCTGGTCAAGCTGAACCTGACCATGCCGCTGCACGGCGCCTGGCGCGCCGGCGCCGAGGCCCAGTACGTGGGCCGGCGCGCCATGATCCAGGGCGGCAGCACCGGCGCCGCGCTGCTGGCCAACCTGAACCTGTACTCGCATCGCTTGACGCGCCACGCCGACCTGGCGCTGACCGCCTACAACCTGTTCAACCGCCGCTATGCCGATCCCGCCTCGGTGGAGCACTTGCAGGACGCGATCCTGCAGGACGGCCGGCGGCTGCAACTGAAACTGATGCTGGATTATTGAGATGCCGATGGTGCGCGCCATAGCCGTGTGGTTCTCCAGCTTGCCGCTGGCCCTGTTGCTGGGCGGCTGGAGCGCCGCCGCGCGCGCGGAAAGCGCGGTGCCGGAGTACCAGCTCAAGGCGGCCTTCGTGTTCAACTTCGCGGTGTTCGCCGAATGGCCGGCCGAGGCGCTGCCGCAGGCCAGTCCGCTGGTGCTGTGCACCTACAGCGGCAACGCGCTGCTGGCGGCGCTGCAGGAGCTGCGCGACAAGAGCGTCAACGGCCACCGGCTGGAGGTGCGCGTGCTGGCCGCCGGCGCGGCGCCGCGCAACTGTCACCTGCTGGTGCTGGACCGCCAGGACCGCGACGCCTGGCCGCAACTGCGGCAGGACCTGGCCGCGGCCGGCGCCAGCGTGCTCACCGTGGCCGACGACCGCCAGATCGCCCGCGCCGGCGCGATGCTGGCGCTGTTCATGGACGACAAGCGGGTGGTGTTCGACGCCGACCTCGGCGCCTTGCGCGGCGCCCGCATGGTGCTCAGCTCCAAGCTGCTGCGCCTGGCCAGGAGCGTGCAATGATGCGCGCGCCGCCGCAGGCGTCCGACCAGGGCGCAGCCACGGGAGCGCTCGGCAGCACCGTCGCGCGCAGCATGCTGCTGGTGGCCGGCGCCGCGCTCGGCGTGGCCGCCTTGCTGCTGGTGGTGTTTCAGTATTTTGTGCTGCGCGATGCGCTGCTCGACGATGTGCAGGTGCAGGCGCGCATCGTCGGCAGCAACAGCAGCGCCGCGCTGATGTTCCAGGACCAGCGCGCCGCCGCCGAGACGCTGGCCGGACTGGCGCTGTCGCCGGTGGTGGAAAGCGCCGCCATCCTCGATCCGCGCAGCGTGCCGCTGGCCAGCTATCGGCGCGCCGGCGGCGCGCCGCCCACCGTCGACCAGGCCTTGCGGGACGGGCGCCAGGTGTTTTCCGCCGGCGCGCTCGAAGTGCTGGAGCCGGTCGCCGCCAACGGCGCCGTGATCGGCAGCGTGGTCTTGCGCGCCACCCTGGCGCCGCTGTACCGCCGCCTGGCCGCGTTTGCGGCCTACACGCTGGCGGTGGCGCTGGCCTCGATGGCGCTGGCCTGGCTGCTGGTGGCGCGCATGCGCGCCACCGTGCGCGCGGCCGAGCGGCGCCTGAACTACCTGGCCCTGGTCGATCCGGTGACGGCGCTGCCGAACCGCAACGCCTTCAACGAGAACCTCGACGCCTGCCTGGGCCGGGCCGACCGCCAGGCCAGCGCGGTCGGCCTGCTGCTGCTCGACCTGGACAACTTCAAGGTGGTCAACGACACCCTGGGCCACACCTGCGGCGACCTGCTGCTGCAGCTGGTGGCGCGGCGCCTGCTGGCGACGCTGGGCGCGCAGGACATCATCTGCCGCATCGGCGGCGACGAATTCGTCGTCATCGTCGAGGCCACGGACGCGGCGCGCGTCACGGCCGGGGTGGCCGACAAGATCCTCGGCGCGCTGGCGGCGCCGTTCCCGGTCGAGGGCCAGCAGCTGTACGTCAGCGCCAGCATCGGCGTGGCCACCTATCCGGCGCATGGCGACAACGCCGAGACGCTGATGCGCGGCGCCGACATGGCGATGTACCACGCCAAGCACCTGGGCAAGAACACCAGCCAGGTGTTCCACCAGGAGATGACGCTGCGCGCCCACAAGCGGCTGACGATGGAGGCCAGGCTGCGGCGCGCGCTCGACAACGATGAACTGATGCTGCACTACCAGCCGCAGATCGACACGCGCAGCGGCCGCATGATCGGCTTCGAGGTGTTGGCGCGCTGGACCTGTCCGGAACTGGGGCCGGTCAGCCCGGCGGAATTCATCCCGGTGGCCGAGGACAGCGGCGTGATCGTGCCGCTGGGACGCTGGGTGCTGCAGACCGCCTGCCGCCAGGCCGCGCAATGGCTGCGCGAGGGACTGCTGGAGGGCATCGCCCACGTGGCGGTCAACCTGTCGGCCCACCAGACCCGCGACCAGGACCTGATGGACGAGATCGAGGCGCTGCTGGCGGAGACCGGGCTGCCGGCGCACCTGCTGGAGCTGGAGCTGACCGAGAGCGCGATGATGGAAAACGTCGAAGCCAACCTGGCGCTGATGCAGCGCATCCAGGCCGCCGGCATCCATTTGTCGATCGACGATTTCGGCACCGGCTATTCATCGATGGCCTACCTGAAGCGCTTCCCGATCGACCAGCTCAAGATCGACCGCAGCTTCGTCAGCGACGTGCCGGGCGACGGCGCGGCGATCGCCATCGCCATCATCGCGCTGGCCCACAGCCTGGGGCTGTCGGTGGTGGCGGAGGGCGTGGAGAACGCGCAGCAGGTCGAGTTCCTGCGCCAGGCCAACTGCGACGTCATGCAGGGTTATTATTTTTCGCGGCCGGTGCCGGCGTCCGAGCTGGAGCTGATGCTGCGGCGGGCGCAGTCGGCGCCGCCGCTGCCAACGGGACCAGCACCAAGCGCCCCGGCTCAGCCCCTTGGTAGCGTCCGATGAACTTGTCGATGGCGCCGCTCCTGGCCATCTCCTGCAAGGCTTGGGCCAGCAGGGCGGTCTGGTCCTGATGCGGCGATTTCTTCGAGATGAACAAGTGGTTGTCGACCTTGCGGAACAGGATGGCCGACGGCTCGACCAGCTGCTCGCCGCCGGTTTTCCTCAACTGGTATAGCAACACCATCATATTTCCGGCGATGACGTCGGCGCGCTGCTGCACGAACATCCTGGCCATCTGCTCGTAGGTGTTGACCTGGTGCTTGCGGATGCGCCGGTCCGCATCCAGCGTGGCGCCCAGCGTGGTGTCGGCCATGTGCAGGATGGTCCCGGCCCGCAGCAGGTCGTCGTAACTTTCCAGATGGGTGCCACGACGGCCCAAGGCCACCAGCCTGGCCTCGTCGGTGACGCCGGCGTCCAGCGCGACCAGCTCGACCTGGGGCGAGGCGAAGAAGATGGCGCCGTCCAGCTTGCCCACCTTGAGCTCGGCCAGCAACCTGGCCTTGGGTTCGATATGGATGTCGATCGGGATGCCGGTGCGCGCCGCCAGTTCCGTCAGGATGTCGACATGCAGGCCGGCGGCGGCCCCGTGCGCGTCGCGGTAGGCCAGCGGCGCCGAGTCGATCACGCCGACCGTCAGCGCCGGCGCGGACGGCGCCGCGAGGGCGCAGGCCAGCGCCAGCCACAGGGCGCAGCGCGTTGCCGGACGACGGCGCATGTTCTGGCCGGCGCTTATTTGTAGATGCCGGAGCCGATGATCACGTCATCGACCTTTTCCACATACGAGGCCTTGGGCTGTATGGCCTTGGTCACCGGATTGATCCACTTGAGATCGACCCAGCCGCTGCCTTTGCCCATGGCCAGGTCGATCTGTTCCTTGACGAACTTCTTGCCATCCTCGTCCTTAATGTCGATCAGGTTCTTGCCTATCATGCGCTTGTTGGCGCCGTGGGCCAGGATCTCGCCCTTCTGGCTGTAGACGAAGATGTACAGGTCGCGGTCGACGAATTCGCCCTTGGGATCGTCGTAGGCGGCGAAGGCCTTGTCCTTGCCGTTGGCGCGGAAATAGGCCGCCGCCTTCTTGACCAGCGCGACCGCCTGCTCGGCGCTGCCGCGGTTCTCTTCGGCCAGGGCGCCGCCGCCCAGGGACAGCAACAACAGACCGCTCGCCAGCACACTGATGACCTTTTTCATTGCGATTTCCTCAAAGAAGAAGCGATGGATGCGTCCGCGCGTGGGCGCAGCGGGGGACTCGGGATGGGACGTATCAGTGTAGTCCGATTGCAATTGCATGACAATCGCCGCGGCGCCGGTGTTGCGTTTCACTCCTTGCGGATGTGCTCGGCCAGAAAGTCGATCAGCAGCCGTATGCCGGGCAGCAGGCCGCGGCGCGACGGAAACACCGCGTGGATGATGCCGCCCTTGGGCGCCCAGCCCGGCAGCATGTCGACCAGCAGGCCTTGCCGCAGGTCGGCCTCGACCACCATCTCGGGCAGTTGCACGATGCCGGTGCCGCGCAGCGCCGCCTGCCGCAGGGCCGTCATGTCGTCGGTGACGTAGCGCGGGCGGTGCCGGACCTGCGCTTGCGCGCCGCCGGGGCCGAGCAACTGCCAGGCGTGTTCGCGCACCGGCCCCCAATCCAGGCTGGGCAGGTCGGCCAGCCCGGCCGGATCGGCCGGCGTGGCGTGGGCGGCCAGCAAGCCGGGGCTGGCCACCAGGCGCTGCGGACTGCCGGACAGCACGCGCATGGCCAGATCGACGTTTTCCAGCGGCGGAAAGCGCACCCGCAAGGCCAGGTCCAGTCCCTCGCCCAGCACGTCGACGCGGCGGTTGGTGGCGTCCAGGTGGACCTGCACCCTGGGATACGCGGCCATGAAGCGCGCCACCAGGTCGCCGATCCGATAGTCGAGCAGGGCGGTGGGGCAGCTCATGCGGATCACGCCCTGCGGTTCGGCGTGGACCCGCTGCATGACTTCGCGCGCCGCCTCCGCCTCGACCAGCACGCCCTGGCAACGCTCGTAAAATTCCTGGCCCATGGCGGTGACCGAGAAGTGGCGCGTGGTCCGCTGCAACAGGCGCACGTTGTGGGCCGCCTCCAGCGCGGCGATGCGGCGGCTGAGCTTGGACTTCGGCATGTTCAGCGCGCGGCCGGCCTGGGTAAAACCGCCGTGCTCGACCACCTTCACGAAGTAAAAAATGTCGTTTAAATCCATCATCGTTTCAAATTAAGAACACTGAGGGCATTTTATGGCACTTTTGCGAGGTTTGTTGCGGAACTATCATACGTGTTCTTAACTTTTAGAGACCAGGAGTTCCCATGACCAGCGAAACCATCCGTGATCCCGCCACCGACCATCTGCTCACGCCACAGAACAGCGCCCTGGTCGTCATCGACTACCAGCCTGTGCAGGTGAACTCGATAGCCTCGATGGACCGCCAGCTGCTGATCAACAACATCGTCGGCGCCGCCAAGGCCGCCGTCGCCTACGGCTTGCCGATCATCCATTCGACCGTCAACGTCCAGACCGGCCTGAACCGGCCGCCCATCCCGCAGCTGCGCAAGGTGCTGGACGGCTACCCGACCATCGACCGCACCACCATCAATTCGTGGGAAGACGTCGAGTTCCGCCAGGCGGTGCAAGCGACCGGCCGCAAGAAACTGATCATGACCGCGCTGTGGACCGAAGCCTGCCTGACCTTCCCGGCGCTCGACGCGCTGGCGGCCGGCTACGAGGTGTACGTGGTGGCCGACGCCGTCGGCGGCACCTCGCTGGCCGCGCACGAGATGGCCTTGCGCCGCATCGAGCAGGCCGGCGGCAAGCTGATCAGCACGGTGCAGCTGTTCTGCGAACTGCAGCGCGACTGGCAGCGCACCGACACCGTGCCAGCCTTCATCGACCTGTTCGTCTCCACCGGCGGCACCGCCGGCATCCAGTTTTCCTACGACCGCGCGCAGTAAGCGCCAGGCCGTGCGCGCCATGCCCGCCTACTGACGGTAGCCGGGCATGCGGGTTTTCTGGCGCGCGCTCTCGATGCTGCGCACCAGCAGCCCGGTGTCATGGGGCGGCTTGAGGAACTGGCGCAGTCCTTCATACACGGGCGCGACCAGGTCCGCCCTGGCGTCGCGGTCGAAGAAGTAGGTGAGCCCGGCCGCGCCGGCCAGGATCGCGCTGGTGGCCTCGCCCAGCAGGTTGGGCGGCGTGGCCGGGTCGGCCTGGACCGAAAAGGTCTGGTCGGCCTCGGCGATCTGGCGCAGCGCGCCGCCGTCCGCGAGGAAGGCCAGGAAGCGATTGCGGGCGTGGGTGTTCAGGCCCCTGGCCGGCAGCACCAGCACATCGAGCGGCGCTTCCTCATACGCGGGCAGGTTGGGCGTGTAGTTCGGGAAGGCGAAGAAGCCCATGTCGGCCGCCACCGCCGCCGGAAACTTGGCGGCGACAAAGCTGGCCGTCAACACCATGCCGACATGATCGCGGTACAGATACGGCGGCACCCGGTCCGGTTCCTGCTCCATTGTCGCCTCCAGGAAGTAGCCCTTGCGCAGCAAGTCGCTCCAGGTGTCGAACACCTGGCGCACCCGGGCGTCGCCGAAGCTGGCGTCGCCGCGCAACAGCTTGCGGTGGAAGTCGATGCCGTTGATGCGCAGGTTCAGGTAGTCGAACCAGGCGACCGCCGGCCAGCCGCTTTTGGCGCCCACCGCCAGCGGCGTCACGCCCGCCGCCTGCAGGCGTTCGCAGGTTTGCAGGAACTCGCTCCAGCTGGCCGGCGGCCGCAAGTCCAGGCGTTCGAACAGCGACTTGCGGTACAAGAATCCCCAGGCGTAGTAGTACAGCGGAAAGCCATAGACCTCGCCGTCGATGCGCGTGCCTTCGATGGCGGCGGGCGCGAACTTCTTTTTCTTCAACTGCGTGAGCAGCTCGCCATCGAGAGGGGACAGCAGCTTGTTCTTGGCGGCGTCGCGCAGGCGTTCGCCCGCGTACCAGAAGGCCAGGTCGGCGCGGCCGGTGGTCAGGCGCGCGCTGAAGTCCCGTTTGTATTGCTCCTGCGGGTAGCCGTGGTGTTCGACCTGGATGTCCGGATTGGCGGCGGCGAACTGGTTGATGATGCCCAGCCATGCGTTGCGCTGCGGGCTGTTGGAAACCACGTAGTCGATCACCAGCTGTTCGGCGGCGCAGACGGCGGACAGTCCCAGGCCAGCGCATAACAGCGCGCTCGCCAGCCAGCGTTTGAGATGGAAAGCGGAGCTCGTTCGGATATTGTGCATCATGCAAGTTTGTGCGGGAATGCGCGGTATGTCAATCCGTGATGGCCGCAGTGGGAGGCGGCAGGGGTATCCGACCAAATTTCGTTCTGTCGTTTGGTGAATTTCATAATTGCGACCGGGAGGGCGAACTCGCAGAATGGTCTCACGCGTCCCGATACGCGATAAAAATAAATCCAACGGAGACAACAATGAGAGTCAGGCACATGGTGGCGCTGCTAGCGGCAGCGCTGTCGATCCCGCACGCCGCCACGGCGGAAACCTATCACTGGGACTCGGTCGCCATCGGCGGCGGTGGTTTCGTTTCGGGCGTCATCGCCAGCAAGAGCGAGCGCGACGTCGTGTTCGTCCGCACCGACGTCGGCGGCGCCTACCGCTGGGACGCGGCGCAGTCGCGCTGGTCCGCGCTGACCGACTGGGTCGGCGAGGCCGATGTCGGCCTGATGGGCATCGAGTCGCTGGCCGTCGATCCGCGCCACGCGGCCAACGTTTATCTGCTGGCCGGCACCAGCTACTTCAGCAACGGCAAGACCGTGATCCTGCGCTCCAGCGACTACGGCAAGACCTTCGCCGCGACCGATGTGACGGCGCAGTTCAAGGCCCACGGCAACGGCATGGGCCGCCAGAACGGCGAGAAGTTGCAGGTCGACCCGGGCTCGGGCAACGTGCTGTACGTCGGCACCCGGCGCGACGGCCTGTTCAAGAGCACCGATTCGGGCGCGACGTGGCGCCATGTCGATGGCCTGGCCGTCGCCGGCACGCCCAACGACAACGGCATCAGTTTCGTGTTGCTGGACCCGGCCAGCGTCAGCGGCGGCGTGGCGCAGCGCATCGTTGTCGGCGTCTCGCGCTTTGGCTCGGTCGGCCCCAATCTGTATTTCAGCGCCAACGCCGGCGCCAGCTTCGCGCCGGTCAAGGGCGGCCCCGCCGCCGGCCTGATGCCGCAACGCGCGGTCATGTCGTCCAAGGGCAAGCTGTACATCACCTACGCCAACGGCGCCGGCCCCCATCCCGCCACCAACGAGCCGATGGACAACGGCCAGGTGTGGGAATACAGCGCGGTCGGCGGCAACTGGGTCAACATCACGCCGGCCGGCGCGGCCCATCCCTACGGCGGCATCAGCGTCGACCCGGCCGATCCGAAACACCTGGTGGCGTCGACCATCAATACCTGGCTGCCGCAAGGCGCCGGCGGTTATGGCGACCGCATCCTGACCTCGCGCGACGCCGGCCGTTCGTGGACCGACGTGGTGGCGCGCGGCTTCGCGCTGGACCAGCGGGGCGTGGGCTGGATAGGCAACGGCCAGGCTATCCACTGGGCCGGTTCGGTGGAGTTCGATCCCTTCGACACCAGCAAGGTGTGGGTCGGCTCCGGCAACGGCCTGTTCAAGACCAGCGACATCAACGCCGCCACCACCAGCTGGGCCTTCGACGTGGCCGGTTTGGAGGAGACGGTGCCATTCCAGGTCGAGAGCGTGCCGCAGGGGCCGCTGGTGTCGACGAGCGGCGACTTCGACGGCTTCATCAACGCCGACGCCGGCCACTACGGCGTGCAGCACACGCCGCAGATGGGCACCACCACCGGCCTGGCGATCGCCGCGCAGGACGGCCGCATCATGGCGCGCGCCGGCACGGCGCTCTACTACAGCACCGACGGCGGCGCCAGCTGGAACAAGGCGGCCGTGATGAACGGCGACCACGGCCAGCTGGCGTTGTCGGCCGACGGCTACGTCATGCTGCACAGCCCGGCCGATTCGGCCACCAGCTATCGCTCGACCAACTTCGGCGCCAGCTGGACGGCGGTGGCCGGCCTCAGCGTGGTCAACGCGCGGCCGGTGGCCGATCCGGTCAACCCCAACAAGTTCTACGTCTACGACAACGGCAAGCTGCTGGCCAGCAGCGACGGCGGCGCGTCGTTTGTCCAGCAGGGCGCGCTGGCGGCCGGCGGTGCGTCGCTGATCCGCGTGGCGCCGGGGCATGAAGGCGATGTCTGGGTCTGCCTGAACGGCGGCGGCTTGACCCGTTCGACCGACTCCGGCGCCAGCTTCAGCAAGGTCACCAGCGTCAACCAGTGCGGCGCGGTCGGCTTCGGCAAGGCGGCGCCTGGGGCCGCCTATCCGACGCTGTACATACAGGGCACGGTGGGCACGACCAGCGGCGTGCTGCGCTCCACCGACGCCGGCGCCAGCTGGGTGCGGGTCAACGACGACGCCCACCAGTTCGGCGGCCCCGGCAACGCCCGCATGGTCAACGGCGACATGAACATCTACGGCCAGGTCTACATGAGCACGGCGGGACGCGGCATCGCCTACGGCCAGGCGATGGATGCTGGCGGCGAAGTGGCGGTGACGCCGGTGGCGGCCGGACCGGCCACGCCCAACCAGCCGGTCAACCAGTGCAGCTATGTGGTGACGGCGGCCTGGCAGGGCGGCTACAACGCGGCGGTGCGCATCACCAACAACCGCAGCAGCGTGATCCAGGGCTGGTCGGTCAGCTGGACCTATAGCGACAACTCGGTGGTGCTAGGTTACTGGAACGCCGCCGTCGCCGGCGCCAGCCCGAGCTACACGGCCACCCCCAACCAGAGCTGGAACCATGACATCTATCCCGGCAACACGGTCGAATTCGGCATGACGGTCAGCGGCGCGGCGATACCCGTCGTCACCGGCGACGCCTGCAACTAACAAGGAACCACAATGAAAAATTTTCTGATCGGATTATTCGCCGGCGCCGGCCTGCTGCTGGCGGCGCAAGCCGGCGCGGGCGCGCTCAACTTCGACGAGCTGCAGGCCGATGGCGACCTGACGCCGATGAGCAGTCCCTACGCCGGCCTTAACTGGAGCAGCGACTGGTATCTGGGCGACACCAGCGTGGAGGGCTACGGCAACGGCGCCCATTCCGGCGCGCTGTTCGTCACCAACGGCTACGGCGTGGACGACCTGGGCGTCAGCAGCGCCGCCGGCTTCAACTTCGCCGGCGCCTGGTTCGCCGCGCCGGCC
Organism: Duganella violaceipulchra; assembly: GCF_019166075.1. Classification (NCBI taxonomy): domain Bacteria; kingdom Pseudomonadati; phylum Pseudomonadota; class Betaproteobacteria; order Burkholderiales; family Oxalobacteraceae; genus Duganella; species Duganella violaceipulchra. Next base: position 60,953 of record NZ_JAHTGR010000018.1, read on the forward strand.
ACCAACGGCGCCACCGCCAGCTGGATCAACATCACGGCCTACGACGCGGACAACCATCTGATCGGCAGCACCGGCAACATCGCCATTGGCGGCAGCTACAGCTGGGTGGCGGCGAACTTCAAGCAGGTGGCGCGGCTGAACATCGCGCGCGACGACGGTTGGTTTGTCATGGACGACTTTACGGCCAGCGCCGTGCCTGAGCCGGGCAGGGCGTTGCTGCTGGGCGCAGGCTTGCTGCTGCTGGCGGGCCGTGTGCGACGTCGTGCCACTGTACGGGACCGTACAGAAGTCTGACGCCGTCAGGCGCATGCTGCTCTCAATCACTCAGAGGAGAGCGTCATGCCTGACGATCGTATGCAAACCCAGCGCGTGTTGGTGGTGGATGACAATCACGCCGCCGCCGGCACCGTCGCCGCCCTGTTGGAAGCCTGCGGTTACGCCACCGCCATCGCCTACGGCGCGGAGGGTGCGCTGACCTTGGCGGACCAGTTCAGGCCGGACGTGATCTTCCTCGACATCGACCTGCCCGACATGGACCGCTTGCGCACCGCCGCCGCCTTGCGCAGCCAGCAGACGGGCGGCCACGCGCGCATTTTCTCGGTCGGCTTCAACGCCCACCTGGCCAAGCCGGCGTCGTTCGAAGCGCTGCTCAGCATCATGTTGTAGAGCCGCCAATTTCGTTCTGTTGTTTGGTGATTTTCACAATTGCTAGGCCTTGCATGCACTCGCAGAATGGTTGGGCGCGCCTCGATGCGCGCCACAACAAATCTAACGGAGACCAGCATGCAAAGTCACAACGTGAAATCGGCATTACTCCTCATCCTCGCGCTGTGCGCGGGGCCGCTGGCGCAGGCGCAAAGCTGCGGCAGCGGCGGCGCCGCCACGGTCTGCCTGACGGCGACCGGATCGTCGGACAACATCAAGCTGAGCTGGACCGTCAGCGGCGCCGTCACCGGCGTGCAGGTCTACCGCGACACCGACAGCGACGCCAACGGCCGCAGCCGGGTGGCGGTGCTGGCCGCCTCGGCCACCAGCTATGCCGACACCACGCCGGTGGTCGGCACGCCATACTGGTACTGGATCAAGTTCACCACCAGCAGCGGCGGTGCCAGCTCCGGCGCGGCCAGCGCGGTGCGCGCCGGCGCCATGCGCAGCCTGAGCAGCGTGCAGCTGGCGGCGCAGATGGCGCCCGGCTGGAACCTGGGCAATTCGCTGGAGGCGATCGGCGGCGAAACGGCCTGGGGCAATCCGCCCGCCAACCAGGCGCTGTTCAACGCCGTCAAGGCGGCCGGCTTCAAGAGCGTGCGCATCCCGGTGTCGTGGAGCCAGTACGCCGACAGCAACTTCAACATCAGCGCCAGCTGGATGGCGCGCGTCAAGGAAGTGGTGGACGCCGCGCGCGCGGCCGGCCTGTACGCGGTCATCAACGTCCACTGGGACGGCGGCTGGCAGCAGCCGACCTACGCCCAGCAGGCGGCCGTCACTGCCCGCCTGGCCAAGTTCTGGAACCAGATCGGCACGACCTTCAAATACTATGACGACTACCTGCTGTTCGCCGGCACCAACGAGGTCATGGTGACCAACGTCTACAGCGCGCCGACCGCCGAGAACATCGCTGTCCAGAACAGTTTCAACCAGACCTTCGTCAACGCCGCGCGCGCGACCGGCGGCAACAACGGCAGCCGCCACCTGATTGTGCAGGGATACAACACCAACATCGACTACACCTATGCCACCAACACCGTGCCCAGCGACAGCGCCGCCAACCGCCTGATGATGGAGGTGCACGATTACGACCCCTACGATTTCACGCTCAACACCAGCGGCGCGATCTGCCAGTGGGGCGCCAGCGCCACCGATCCGGCCGCCACCGAGACCTGGGCCAACGAGGCCTACGTCGACGCCCAGTTCCAGAAGATGAAGACGCGCTTCATCGACCACGGCGTGGCGGTGATCCTGGGCGAATACGCGGCCAGCCTGCGCACCGAATGCAGCGCCACGTCGACCTACCGCAAGCTGTGGGACCAGTACCTGACCCGCTCGGCCTTCGTGCACGGCCTGGTGCCGATGTACTGGGACAGCGGCTCGACCGCCAACCACGCCTCGGGCCTGTTCAACCGCGCGACCGGCGCGCAAGCCTATCCGGATATCATCAGCGCCATCGTCAATGCGGCGAAGTAGCGCGGGTCAATAGTGCGCGCTGTGCACGATTTGCTTCTGTTAAGATGAACCCATGCAGATCGAGCCACGGCCAAACACCAGCACGGACCAGTCGATGCCAGCGATGGCCGAGGGGCGGCAGCGCGTCAACGGCGACGCCATCGATCCGCAAACCTTGTTCGACCATTGCCCCTATTTTGTTTTCACGGTGGGCATGGACGGCAGGGTGCTGGCGCTGAACCTGTATTGCCGCCAGCACCTGGGCGCCGGCAAGCTGGGCGAGCCGGTGGCGCGCCTGTACACCGACTGGGCGGCGCTGTTGCTGCAGGACGCGGCGCTGGCCGCCGCGCGCGAGAGCGGCTACTGGCATGGCGAACTGGAATTGCTGGGCGCCGATGGCGGTTTCCATCCGGTGACCCAGTCGATCGAGTTGCAGCCCGCAACCGAGCATAGGCCGGCGCGCTTCCTGTGCATGGCTTACGAACTGAGCGATTACGACGTGTATGAATCGCTGCTGCGCTTCAAGCGGCTGTTCGAGCACCATCCGCAGCCGATGTGGATCTACGACCTGCAAACGCTGCGCTTCCTGATGGTCAATGCCGCCGCCGTGGCGCAATACGGCTACAGCGAGGCGCAGTTCCTGCAGATGACGATCAAGGACATCCGTCCGCCGGACCAGGTCGCGGCGCTGGAGCGCAACCTGGCCGCCGCGCCGGCCAGGGGCGCCGAGCAGGCCGGCGACTGGACCCACGTCAAGGCCGACGGCGGCCGCATCCAGGTGCAGATTTCCTCGCATTCGCTGGTGATCGCCGGCCGCCAGGCGCGCTTCGTGGTGGCGCACGACGTCACCGAGCAATTGCGCATGGAGGCCGAACTGCACGCCTCGCAAGAGCTCAAGCAGCTGGTCATCGACCACATCCCGCACCAGATCTTCTGGAAGGACCTGGACGGCAAATACTGCGGCTGCAACACCGTGTTCGCCGCCGCCGCCGGCCTGGGCGTGATCGAAGAAGTGGTGGGCAAGACCGACGACGATTTCCCCTGGCGCCACAACGCCGCGGCCATCCGCGGCGACGACCGCGTCATCGTCGCCACCGGCCAGGCCCGCTTCAACGACGAGGACCAGCTGCTGCGCGAGGACGGCCGCCTGCACTGGTACCTGATCAACAAGCTGCCGTTCCACGACCAGCGCGGCAACATCATCGGCGTGCTCGGCACGATCGAGGACATCACCGACCGCAAGCAGGCGCAGCAGACACTGCAGCTGCGCGGGCGCGCGCTGCAGGCCAGCGACAACGCGGTGGTGATCACCGCCCACGGCGCCGGCGGCGACTTGATCGACTACATCAATCCCGCCTTCACGCGCCTGTTCGGCTATGCCGAGGCCGAGGCGGCGGGGCGCCGGCTGGACCTGCTGCTGGAGCAGGAAAACGCCGACCGCGACGCCCTGCTCGAAGCGCTCAGCGGCGTGCACGAGCTGACCATGATGCTGCGCATCGTCCACCGCGACGGCCACCTGCTGTGGGTGCGGCTGCATGTGGCGCCGGTGCCGGCGCCCGGCGGCCCGCCCAGCCATCACGTGTGCGTGCTGACCGACATGACCGAGTCGATCAACTACCAGGTGCAGCTGGAGCACCAGGCCAACCACGATCCGCTGACCGGCCTGCCGAACCGGGCGCTGTTCGGCGACCGCATGTCGCAGGCGATCGGCTACGCGGAACGCTACGGCCACCACCTGTGGGTGGTGTTCATCGACCTGGACAACTTCAAGCTGGTCAACGACAGCCTGGGCCACCTGGCCGGCGACGAGCTGCTGTGCGCGGTCGGCGTCCGCCTGCGCGCCTGCCTGGCCGACAACGACACCGTGGCCCGGCTGGGCGGCGACGAATTCCTGCTGCTGCTGTCGGACACGCCGGAGTCGCCGGCCGCGGCGGTGCTGCAGCAGGTGCAGGAAACGGTGGCCGAGGCGATCACCATCGCCGGCCAGGTGCTGACCGTCACCTGCAGCATCGGCGTCAGCGTCTACCCGCTCGACGGCGGCGAACCGCAGCAGCTGCTCAAGCACGCCGACATCGCCATGTACCGCGCCAAGGAGGGCGGCCGCAACCAGCTGCAATTCTACGAGGCGGCCATGCACAGCCGCATCACCGAGCGCGCCATGATCGAGGCCGAGCTGCGCCATGCGCTCGAACGCGACGAGCTCAGCCTGCACTACCAGCCCAAGGTCGACCTGCGCAGCGGCGCCGTGGTCGGCATGGAGGCGCTGCTGCGCTGGCGCCATCCGACGCTGGGCATGGTGTCGCCGGCGCGCTTCATCGGCGTGGCCGAGGAGACCGGCCTGATCGTGGCGATCGGGCGCTGGGTGATGCGCACCGCCTGTTTCCAGAACCAGCAGTGGCAGCAGGCCGGCCTGACGCCGCTGCGGGTGGCGGTCAACGTGTCGGCGCGCCAGTTCCGCGATCCCGGCCTGAGCCGGGAGGTGCAGGCCGCGCTGTCGGACAGCGGGCTGGCCGCGCACTACCTGGAACTGGAGCTGACCGAGAGCCTGGTGATGCACAACGTCGAAGGCGCGGTGGCCGTGGTGCGCGAGCTCAAGCAGATGGGCATCGCGCTGTCGATCGACGATTTCGGCACCGGCTACTCCAGCCTGGCCTACCTGAAGCTGTTCCCGGTCGACTACCTGAAGATCGACCAGTCCTTCGTGCGCGAGATGCTGACCGAACCCAAGGTGGCCGCCATCGTGCGTTCCGTGATCGCGCTGGGCCAGAGCCTGGGCTTCAAGGTGATCGCCGAGGGCGTGGAGACCGAAGCCCAGCTGGCCTATCTGCGGCGCCACCAGTGCGACGAGATGCAGGGCTATTTTTTCAGCAAGCCCTTGCCGGCGCCGGAGTTCGGCGAGCTGCTGGGCGCCGAGCGCGCGCTGGCCCTGCCGGCCGAGGAAACGCCGGGCGCGCGCCAGACCCTGTTGCTGCTGGACGACGAAACGAGCATTGTTTCGGCGCTGGCGCGCCTGCTGCGTCCCGACGGCTACCGCATCCTGCGCGCCAACAGCGCCGGGCAGGCTTTCGATCTGCTGGCCTGCCACCAGGTGCAGGTGGTGATCAGCGACCAGCGCATGCCCGGCATGAACGGCACCGAGTTCCTCAGCCGCGTGAAGGACATGTACCCGGAGACGATACGCATCATCCTGTCGGGCTACACCGAGCTCGAGGCCGTGCTCAACGCCATCAACCGCGGCGAGATCTACCGCTTCTACACCAAGCCCTGGGACGACCTGACCTTGCGCGACAATATCCGCGACGCGTTCCGCTACCAGAAAATGATGTTCGGCCGGCCGCCGCCGGAAGGCAAGGTCGCCGGTGGATAGAATTGGTGAGATTTCCGCGTGGTAAAGTAGGCATAATTGTTCTAGCCAACAATGGTTCCAGGAGGCGACATGTCCGAGCTTGTTCCGCGTAAGCGCATTATGGTCGTGGACGATCAGGCTGCCCATTTGAAGGCGCTGTGCGACATCCTCGGCCAGCACGAGTTCGACGCCATCGGCTTTGCCACCGGCGAACTGGCGCTGGCCCAGTTGCGCGATCATCGCTATGACCTGCTGCTGACCGACATGATCATGCCCGGCATGAACGGCCTGAGCCTGATCGAGGCGGCGCGCGCGCTCGATTCCACCATCGCCTGCATCATCATGACCGGCGAGGGCACGGTCGATACCGCCGTCAAGGCGATGAAGATCGGCGCCTTCGACTACATCATCAAGCCGTTCAAGGCCGCGACCCTGCTGCCGGTGCTGGCGCGCGCGCTCGATTCGCGCCAGCTGCGCAGCCAGAACCTCCGGCTGGAGGCGGCCCTGCGCGACCGCATCGACGAGCTGGGCCGCGTGAACCTGTTCCTGGAGACGGCGCGCAAGGAAGCCGAGCGCACCAGCTGCGAAAAGTCGGCCTTCCTGTCGAACATGAGCCACGAGCTGCGCACGCCGCTCAACAGCATCCTCGGCTTCGCGCAGATCCTGGCCAGCGACAAATACCCCAAGGCCGAGGGCGAACGCCAGCGCTTCTGCCAGAACATCGTCTCGTCCGGCCGCCACCTGCTGCAGCTGGTCAACGAGATGCTGGACCTGTCCAAGATCGAGTCCGGCAAGGTGTCGCTGATGGTGGGGGCGGTGATGCTCGACGAGGTGCTGCGCGAAGTGCAGGCCATCGTCGCGCCGCTGGCCGAGAAGCGCCTGATCGCGCTGGCGATGCCGGCCGACTGCAAGCTCGAGCTGTGCGTCGACCGCATGCGGCTCAAGCAGATCCTGGTGAACTTGCTGTCGAACGCGATCAAGTACAACCATGTGCACGGCAGCGTCACGGTCCACTGCAGCGTTGCGCGCGGCGGCCAGGGCTGCATCGCCGTCAGCGACAGCGGCATTGGCCTCAATCCCGAGCAGATGGAAGCGATCTTCCTGCCGTTCGGGCGCGCCGGCCGCGACGAGAGCGGCGAGGAGGGCACCGGCCTGGGGCTGACCATCACCAAGCGCCTGGTCGAGGCCATGCGCGGCAGCATCAGCGTCGAAAGCACGCCCGGCGAGGGCAGCACCTTCCGCATCGAGTTGCCGCTGCAAGGCGCGGTGGCGTCGATGCCGGGCGCGCGCGTGCCGTTCCAGCACGCCAGCTGACATGAAGCGCTACCCCTACACCGCCCTGTGGCTGCCGACGCTGGTCGTGCTGCTGGCCGCGATCGGCGCCTGGCTGCTGCTGCGGCCGGCCGCCGACCCCCTGCCGGCGCCGACCGCGCTGGTGATCGCCACCAACACCGAGTACGTGGGCGCGTGCCCGGTGCTGGCGGCCCAGGCCCAGGGCTATTTCGCCGAGCGCCGGCTGGCCGTCACGCTGCAACCCTACACCAACGGCCGCCAGGCGCTGGAGGCGGTCACCTCGAACCGGGCCGACATGGCGACGGTGGCCGACATCCCCATCATGTTCTTCGCGATGGACAACTCGCCGATCCAGGTCATCAGCACCATCTTCCGTACCGGCCGCGACCATGGCCTGGTGGCGCGGCGCGACCGCGGCATCGCCCGGCCGGCCGATCTCAAGGGCAAGCGCATCGGCGTGACGCTGGGCACCTCCGGCCACTTCACGCTGGAGGTGTTCCTCAACCGCCAGCGCCTCGACAGCCACGACGTGACGCTGGTGAACTACCCGCCCAGCGGCCTGCAGCAGGCGATCACCGACGGCGCGGTGGACGCCATCAGCGGCTGGGACCCCTTCCTGGGCGTGGCCGAGGAAAGCCTGGGCGCCAACGCCATCCGCTTCAACGGGGCCGACGTCTACGAAAGCATCTACAACATGGTGGCGCTGGCGCGCACCATCCAGCAGAACCCGCAGACCACGGTGCGGCTGCTGCAGGCGCTGGAGCGGGGCGAGCGCTTTTGCCGCGAACATCCGGCCGCCGGCGTGGCCTACTTTCCCAAGCTCTCGGCCGGCGGCGCCAGCGCCATGCTGGCCGCGTGGCCGGCCCACCACTTCGGCCTGGAGCTCGACCAGAGCCTGCTGCTGGTGCTGGAGGACCAGTCGCGCTGGGCCATCAAGGGCGGGCTGACGGCCGCGCGCGAGGTGCCCAACTTCCTCGACTACATCTATCTCGACGGGCTCAAGACCGTGAGCCCGACCGAGGTGACGATCATCTACTAGAGGCCCCCGCGTGAAAATTTCCACCCGCCTCAAGCTGGCGCAAATCATCTGCATCGTGCTGCTGGCGATCATGGCGCTGGTGTTCGCCCGCAGCACGCAGCAGATGCGGCACGAGATCGCCAAGGCGGAAGTGACCGGCGACGTGCTGCGCGGCGCGGCCGCGCTGCGCTATCTGTCGCTTGAATTCGTGCAGCACCACCAGACCCGCACCCGGGTGCAATGGCTGCAACGGCACCAGTCGCTGCAAAAGATGATCGCCGACGACGGCAGCTTCGACGGCGAGGACGAGCGGGTGCTGCTGCGCGACGTGCGCGAGCGCCAGCAATCGCTGCTGGGCCTGTTCAACGAGCTGCAGGGGCTGCAGGCGGAATTCACCCGCACGCCGGAGCGGCGCGACATCCTGCTGGAGCTGGAGGCCAGGTTGTCGGGCCTGATGATGAACCGGGCGCAGGCGATGATGTCCGACGCCGAGGACCTGGCCCGCATCAGCCGCGTCCACACGCTGGCGGCGCAGTCGGACCTGGTGAGCGCCGGCGCGGTGCTGGGCGTGCTGGTGCTGCTGGTGGTGGTCGGGGCGATGGGCCTGACCATCCGCAGCGTCAGCAAGCCGCTGGCGCGCCTGCAGCAGGCCACCAGGGTGATCGGCACGGGCAGCCTGGACGTGGTGCTGGACGCGCGCGCCGACGACGAGATCGGCAACCTGGCGCGCTCCTTCGACGGCATGGTCGAGCGGCTGCGCCAGACCACGGTGTCGCGCGATGAACTGATCCACGCCAACCTGGCGCTGCACACCGAGGTGGCGGAGCGGCAGGCGGCCGAGCGCAGGGTGGTGGCCCAGCTGGCGCGCATGAGTTTGCTGCACCAGATCACCCGCTCGATCGGCGAGCGGCAGGACTTGCCCAGCATCTTCCAGGTGGTGATCCGCTGCCTGGAGGACCAGCTGCCGATCGCCTTCGGCGCCATCTGCCTGTACGACGGCGCCCGGCTGACGGTCAGCTGCGTCGGCATGCAGAGCTATCGCTTGTCCGAGGCGATGGCGATGGGCGAGGCGGCGCGCATCGAGATCGACGAGAACGGCCTGTCGCGCTGCGTGCGCGGGCAGCTGGTGTACGAGCCGGACATCCGCGCGGTCGAGTTTCCCTTCCCCCGGCGGCTGGCCAAGGCGGGCATGTGCTCGCTGGTGCTGGCGCCGCTGCTGGCCGAAAGCACCGTGTTCGGCGTGCTGATCGTGGCGCGCGCCGAGGCCGACGCCTTTTCCAGCACCGATTGCGAATTCCTGCGCCAGCTCAGCGAGCACGTGGCGCTGGCCGCCAACCAGGCCAGGCTGTACGGCGCGCTGCAGCAGGCCTACGACGACCTGCACCAGAGCCAGGTGCAGGTGACCAAGCAGGAACGGCTGCGCGCGCTGGGGCAGATGGCCAGCGGCATCGCGCACGACATCAACAACGCCATCTCGCCGATCGGCCTGTACGCCGAGGCGCTGCTGGAGACCGAGCGCGGCCTGAGCGAAAACGGCCGCGCCTGCCTGCAGGTGATCGAGCGCGCCATCGACGACGTCGCCTCGACCGTGGCGCGCATGCGCGAGTTCTACCGCCAGCGCGAGCCGCAGCTGACCCACAGCACCGTCAACGTCAACCTGATGCTGCAGCACGTGGTCGACCTGACCCGCGCGCGCTGGTCGGACATGCCGCAGCAGCGCGGCATCGTGATCGAGATGCGCCAGGAGCTGGGGGTGGAGCTGCCGGCCATCCTCGGGGTCGAAGGCGAGATCCGCGAAGCCTTGACCAACCTGATCTTCAACGCCGTCGACGCCATGCCGGAAGGCGGCGCCGTCACCTTGCGCACCCGCCACGTCGAGCGGCTCGACGACGGCTCCGGCCCGTATGTGCTGGTGGAGGTGGCCGACAGCGGCACCGGCATGGACGAGGCGACCCAGCGGCGCTGCCTGGAACCGTTCTTCACCACCAAGGGCGAGCGCGGCACCGGCCTCGGCCTGGCGACGGTGTATGGCATGATCGGGCGGCACTCGGCCAGCATCGCCATCGAGTCCGCGCTGAACCACGGCACCGCGGTCAAGATGTATTTCCCGGTGGCGCCGGCGTTGGTGGGCGGCTCGGCGCCGCTGCTGGCGCAGGAGGCCGGGCCGGGCCTGCGCATCCTGGTGGTGGACGACGACCCCACGGTGCTGGCGTCGCTGGAGAATATCCTCTGCCTGGACGGCCACCAGGTCACCAGGGCGGACGGCGGCCAGGCCGGCATCGACCTGTTCTGCGCGGCCGAGCAGGCGGGTCAGCCGTTCGCGGTGGTGATCACCGACCTCGGCATGCCGTATGTCGACGGCCGCAAGGTGGCCGAGACGGTCAAGCGGGTGGCCCCGGCCACGCCGGTGGTGTTGCTGACCGGCTGGGGCCAGCGCCTGATCCCGGACAGCGGCGAGGCGCCGGTCAACGTCGACCAGGTGCTGAGCAAGCCGCCCAAGATGCGGGACCTGCGGCTGGCACTGGCCAAGTGCGCCGAACAGCTGGCGCAGGCTTGAGCGGTTTGAAATACCCGTCGTTCCCGCGCAGGCGGGAACCCATACGCCGCATGGATACCCGCCTGCGCGGGAATGACGAACTGGCGGTTATTCGCGGCCGGCTCAATCGGCCGGCGCGAACGCGGCCGGGTCGAGCTGGTCGAGCGTGACGAGCTGGCCGCTGCCGGGCCGAGACTGCTGCCCCTGCAGGCGCGCGCGCAGCCGCTCCAGGTAGTCGGCGCGGCTGCGGCGCAGCGCGTAGTCGCGGAAATTGCTGTGCTCCAGATCGCGCCAGGCCTGTTCGCGGCCGCTGCCGGAGCGGGCCAGCGCCTGTTCGAACAGCGCCGGCTGCATGGGCGCGTCGCCGGCCGCCAGGCGGGTGTAGCCGTAGCGGTCCATATAATCGCCGGTCAGCGTTTCGATGAGGTTGATCTCGTCCAGGCTCAACTGCTGCTTGAACTTGTCGATGTTGGCGGCGATCGGCGGATAGCAGTTGGACGACCACAGCGCCGACATCTGCGACAGCTGGCGCGCCTCGCGCGAGGCGGCGCCGTCGAGCATCTGCGGCAGGAAGTCTATGCCCATGAACATGCAGACCGACTCCAGCGTGGCCTGCTGCCGCGACAGGAAGTCCTCGTAGCGTATCGTCAGCACACGGTCGGGCCATTGCTGCATCACACGGTCGGCCGCCTGGTGCGCGGCCAGCCAGGTGCGGGCGTTGAGGCGGGTGTCGAAATCGTGGATGATGGCGCGGTTCATCGACGCCACCTGGGCGCGCGGATCGCGCACCACGTTCACGAACAGCATGTCGGGATACAGCGTCATCAGCTCCTGCGCGTAGTGCACGCTGTCGAGCGACTTGTCCATCACCACCTGCGCGCCGCGCTGCTCGCCGGCGCGCAGCAGCAGCTCCCACACCACCCGGTGCACGCTGCGCGGCTGGCCGCGCAGGGTTTCGAAGATTTCCACCGGATCGAACACCAGCTCCGGCCACTTGACCATGCTGACCGCCTGCAGGCCCACCACGTCGACCACCAGGTTGAAGTAGGCGCGGTCGTCGCGCAGGTCGCCGTACAGCGGCAGCAGCGGCACCAGGTCGACGATGTGCAGCGGGTAGGGCGAGTAGAACTGCGGCGACATATTGAGCCGCAGCCGCAGCGCATGGCTGCCGCAGCGGCGCAGCGGTATCATCATCACGGGACGCGGACGCCGGGCGCCGCTGTTGCTAAGCAGATCGTTCATGCGGTTTCTTCCTTGGTAAGCTGGCCGGCGGGCGGCGCGGTGTAATAGCGGCGGAAGCTGTCCATGAAGCGGTCCAGTTCCGCCGCCGGCAGGCGGTTGATGCCGGCGGCGCCCTTGCGGCCGCCGCCGGTGTCGAATTGCTGGCAAAAGCCGTTGGCGCTGTGCGTGAGCGGCGCGCCGGAGCGCACGCTGACCAGGTAGGAACCGTCGTCGCGCTCGTTGAGCACGGCGAACGAGGCGCCGTGGTGCTGGGCCGCCAGGCGGTTGGCCAGCACGCCGCTGACCCGTCGCGCCCAGGCGCTGGCGGGCAGGATGTAGACCGCGCCGGCGCCCAGCTCGGCGTGCGGGCGCAAGCCCTGCAGGCGCGCGCAATCGTCGCGGTAGCCGGCGCACAGGGCGCGGTAGAGCTCGCTGTCGGCGATGAAGCCGAACGGCTGTTCGTGGCCGGCCAGCGCGCGGTACAGCGCGGCCGGGGCGACGTGCAGGTCCTGCACGGATTCGCCGTAGGCGTTGTAGTTGAACACCTGGCCCAGCTGCGCCAGCGCCTCGACCGCAGCGCTGTCGAGGCCGCTGCGGCGGGCCAGCCGGCAGGCCGCCTCGGCCAGGTTGTCGCCGAACGCCGCCGCCACCGCCCACGGCCGGTGGCGCCCTTGCAGGTGGCGGTCCACCAGGATGCTGGTGCAGACGTCGGGGGCGTCGTCGCAATGCAGGCGCAGGCGCGGATGGTCGAAGGCGCGGTCGGCCGAGTGGTGGTCGAAATAGTCGACCTCGGCGCCGCCGTCGAGCAGGCGTTGCAGCGCCGCGCTGTTGCTGTCGAGCGAGATATCGAGCACCAGCACTTGGCCGCGGCAGCCGTCCGGCACGCGCCGCAACAGCTCGACCTCGCGTTTGACGCCGGTCACCAGTTCGGCCTGCAGCGGCGTGTGCAGGCGCATCTGGTGCAGCGCGAAGATGCCGTCGGCGTCGCCGTTGAAGACGTCGTAGTGGTGCGCGGCGCTCATGGCGGCCTCAGAGGAAGCGGCGCGACAGCTGCTGGTACAGCCGCTCGCAGCAGGCGTCCAGCGGCAGCGCGCCGGTGTCGAGCTTGAGCGCCGGCTCCAGCGGCGCCTCGTAGGGCGCCGAGATGCCGGTGAACTGCGGGATCAGCCCGGCGCGGGCCTTCTGGTACAGTCCCTTGGGGTCGCGCGCCTCGCACACCTCGGCCGAGGTGCTGACATGGGTTTCGAGGAAGTTGTCGGCGCCGATGATCTGGCGCGCCATCTCGCGGTCCTGGCGCAGCGGCGAGATGAAGGCGCAGATCACGAACAGGCCGGCGTCGTTCATGATGCGCGCCACTTCGGCGCTGCGGCGGATGTTTTCCTGGCGGTCGGCGGGCGAGAAGCCGAGGTCGCGGTTCAGGTGGTGGCGCAGGTTGTCGCCGTCGAGCACGTAGGCCATGTGGCCGGCGCCGACCAGCCGGCCCTCCAGCGCCGAGGCCAGGGTCGACTTGCCCGCGCCGCTGAGGCCGGTGAGCCAGACGGTGGCCGCCCGTTGCCCGGCCTGGCGGCTGCGCAGCTCGGCGCTGACCTGGCTGCCGTGCCAGAATATATTTGGCGCGCCCTGCAGTCCGATGTCTTCGATTTTATCCAGCTTGCCCATCTCGCTATCCTCCGGTTTAGAACTCTTCCCATTCCTGCGCATCGGCCTTGGCCGCGCCGCGCGCGCGCACGGCCGTGGTCAGGGCCGGGGCGCGCGGCGTCTTGGCCGGCACCACCACCGCCACCCGCTGCAGCGCCGGCCGCGCCGCGCCCGCCTTGGCCTCGGTGCGGAACACGCTGACCAGGTCGTTGAGACTGTTGACCTGGTCCTGCATGGCGTGCGCGGCGGCGGCCGCTTCCTCCACCAGCGCGGCGTTTTGCTGGGTCACGTCGTCCATCTGGGTGACCGCCGTGTTGATCTGCTCGATGCCCGACGATTGCTCCTGGCTGGCCAGCATGATCTCGGACATGATGTCGGTCACCCGCTTGACGCTGGAGACCACGTCGTGCATGGTCGATCCGGCCTGTTCGACCAGGCGGTTGCCGGCCTGGACCTTGTCGACCGAGTCGCCGATCAAGTCCTTGATTTCCTTGGCCGCCGCCGCCGAGCGCTGGGCCAGGTTGCGCACCTCGGTGGCCACCACCGCGAAGCCGCGCCCCTGTTCGCCGGCGCGCGCCGCTTCCACGGCGGCGTTCAGCGCCAGGATGTTGGTCTGGAAGGCGATGCCGTCGATGACGGCGATGATGTCGACGATCTTGCGCGCCGAGACGTCGATGGCGGCCATGGTGTCGACCACCTGCGCCACCACCGCGCCGCCCTTGGCGGCGACGTCGGAGGCCGATTCGGCCAGGCCGTTCGCCTGGCGCGCATGGTCGGTGTTCAGGCGCACGGTGCTGGTGAGCTCCTCCATCGACGAGGCGGTCTCCTCCAGCGTGCTGGCCTGCTGCTCGGTGCGCGAGGACAGGTCGAGGTTGCCGGAGGCGATCTGGCCGGCGGCGGCGGCGATGGTCTCGGTGCTGGCGTGCACCTGGTTGACGATGCGGGCCAGGCTGTCGCGCATGGTGCGCATGGCGAACAGCAGGCTGCGCTGGTCGCCGGCCTTGGGATCGATGCGCACCGTCAGGTTGCCGGCGGCGATCTGGCCGGCGATCTCGGCCGCTTCGCCCGGTTCGCAGCCCAGCTCGCGGGTGACGCCGCGGGTGATCAGCCAGGCCGCCGCCACGCTGGTGAGCAGGGCCAGCGAGCCGATGATCAGCATCACGGTGCGGGCCTGGGCGTAGGCCACCTCGGCCGCGTCGGACGCTTCGACGTTCTGCTTTTCCTCGATCGCGATCAGCTTGCGCAGCAATTCCCACCAGCGCTTCTGCACCGGCCGGAATTCATAGCGCAGTACTTTATAGGCGTCGTCCTGTTTTTGCTCCAGCGCCAGCGCGGCGGCGCGCTCGATGAACGGTGTCGCCAGCTCCGCCTGCTTGCGGATTTGATCGAGCAACTCTTTTTCCTCGACCGAGGTGCCGGCCAGCGTCGCGAACATCTGCCCCAGCTTGTCCTGGGCGGCGGCGTATTTTTTCTGCTGCTCGGCGATGCGGTTGACCTCGATCTGGATTTCCTTGTCTTCCTTGAGCAGGATCAGGTTGCGCGTGGCCAAGGCGCGTTCGGTCACGGTCAGGTCCATGGTCTGGGCCAGTTTGGTCTCGACGTCGTTGACCTTGGTGATTTCGTCCAGCCGTCCCTGGATCTGCCGCATGCTGGTCAGGGCCAGCGCGATGATTACCAATAGAAACACAGCGCCCAGGCCAAACCCCAGTCCCAGCCGGTTCGCCACGGTCCAATTCTGAAATTTCATATTGCCTCCTTAAGGCCTTATTTGCATTCCAAATATCCAAATGAGCATTTGGCAGAACGTTTCCACGATCTTAGTGGTCTGATGAGGCTAGCAAACTCTCACATAATCACTTTCAACACTGGTGCAACAATGAAATATGCATTGCTTGAGGCGGTTGAAACTTTTAGTTGTTAAAGTTATGCATTGCGGCAACTTAAGTGGATGTTCTTTTTATATTTATTGGAAGCAAAGACCCTCTACGCAGAATCCGCCTCTGGGCATCGGCCGCCAACAGGGCTAAAATGCAGCTTGGTGCCGTTGCCAGATTACGACACACCATCTTGCAATCTGGAACGGAGGAATTCAATCGGCGGGTATCGCCCGCATGACATGGAATGAACATGGCAACACAGAAAACTAAAATCATCTACACGCTGACCGATGAAGCGCCTATGCTGGCGACCTATTCGCTGCTGCCTATTATCAAGAAGTTCGCTGCATCGGCTGGCGTGGACGTGGTCTCCAGCGATATTTCGGTGGCGGCACGGGTGCTGGCCGAATTTCCCGAATTCCTGAGCGACGAGCAGAAGGTCCCGAACACCCTGGCCGAGCTGGGCGCACTGACCCAACTGGCCGACACCAACATCATCAAGCTGCCCAACATCAGCGCCTCGGTCGGCCAGCTGGCCACCTGCGTGCGCGAACTGCAAGCGCGCGGCTACAAGCTGCCGGACTATCCGGAAGACGCCAAGACCGACGCCGACAAGGCCCTCAAGGCCCGCTACGGCAAGTGCATCGGCAGCTCGGTCAACCCGGTGCTGCGCGAAGGTAACTCCGACCGCCGCGCGCCGAAGGCCGTCAAGGAATTCGCCCGCAAGCACCCGCATTCGATGGGCGAGTGGAGCCAGGCTTCGCGCACCCACGTGTCGCATATGCACCATGGCGACTTCTACCACGGCGAAAAATCGCTGACCCTGGGCCAGGCGCGTGATGTCAAGATGGAACTGATCACCGCGTCGGGCAAGACCATCGTGCTCAAGCCGAAGGTCGCGCTGCAGGCCGGCGAAATCATCGACAGCATGTTCATGAGCAAAAAGGCCTTGCTGGAGTTCTACGAGAAGGAAATCGACGACGCCTTCAAGACCGGCGTGATGTTCTCGCTGCACGTCAAGGCCACGATGATGAAGGTGTCGCACCCGATCGTGTTCGGCCACTGCGTGCGCATCTTCTACAAGGACGCGTTCGCCAAGCACCAGGCGCTGTTCGATGAACTGGGCGTCAACGTCAACAACGGCATGGCCAACCTGTACGAGAAGATCGAGAAGCTACCGACCTCGCAGAAGGAAGAGATCCTCAAGGACCTGCACGCCTGCCACGCCAACCGTCCGGAACTGGCCATGGTCGACTCGGCCAAGGGCATCACCAACTTCCACTCGCCGAACGACATCATCGTCGACGCCTCGATGCCGGCCATGATACGCATCGGCGGCAAGATGTGGGGCGCCGATGGCCGTCCGAAGGACGTCAAGGCGGTAATGCCGGAATCGACCTTCGCCCGCATCTACCAGGAAATGATCGGCTTCTGCAAATGGCATGGCAACTTCGATCCCAAGACCATGGGCACCGTGCCCAACGTCGGCCTGATGGCCCAGCAAGCCGAGGAATACGGCTCGCACGACAAGACTTTCGAAGTGTCGGAAGCCGGCGTCGCCAACATCACCGACCTGGCCACCGGCGAAGTGCTGCTGACCCAGAACGTGGAAGAGGGCGATATCTGGCGCATGTGCCAGGTCAAGGACGCGCCGATCCGCGACTGGGTCAAGCTGGCCGTCACCCGCGCCCGCAACTCCGGCATGCCTGCCGTGTTCTGGCTGGACAGCTATCGTCCGCACGAGAACGAAGTGATCAAGAAGGTGCAAACCTACCTGAAGGACCACGACACCAAGGGCCTGGAAATCCAGATCATGTCGCAGACCCGCGCCATGCGCTACACGCTGGAGCGCGCCTTCCGCGGCCTGGACACCATCTCGGTGACCGGCAACATCCTGCGCGACTACCTGACCGACCTGTTCCCGATCCTGGAACTGGGCACCAGCGCCAAGATGCTGTCCATCGTTCCGCTGATGGCCGGCGGCGGCATGTACGAAACCGGCGCCGGCGGCTCGGCGCCCAAGCACGTCAAGCAGCTGGTGGAGGAAAACCACCTGCGCTGGGATTCGCTGGGCGAGTTCCTGGCGCTGGCGGTGTCGCTGGAAGACCTGGGCATCAAGACCGGCAACGCCAAGGCCAAGCTGTTGGCCAAGACGCTGGACGAAGCCACCGGCAAGCTGCTGGACAACAACAAGTCGCCATCGACCCGCACCGGCGAGCTGGACAACCGCGGCAGCCACTTCTACCTGTCGCTGTACTGGTCGCAGGCGCTGGCGGCCCAGACCGACGACGCTGAACTGCAAGCCTACTTCGCGCCACTGGCGAAAACGCTGGCGGCCAACGAAGCCAAGATCGTCGAAGAGATGAACTCGGTGCAGGGCAAGGCGATGGATATCGGCGGCTACTACTACCCTGATCCGGCCAAGACCGAAGCGGTCATGCGTCCAAGCGCCACCTTCAACGCGGCCATTGCAGCGATCTGAAGCTAGCGTAGCGCAGTAAAGCAGAAGGGCAGCCGATTATACGGCTGCCCTTTTTTCATGTCGGCGTATCCCTCGCGTCCACATAAGCCCAGGCGACGGTGCCCGAGGCCAGCGCCACGCTTTGGCGGCGGTAGGCAGCCACCTCGTAGCGGTCGGAATCGCGCAGCTCATCTGCCGTCACCGCCAGCACCGCGCCGGCGACCTGGTCGTCCGGCGAGCCGGTGCGGGAAACGATGGGATGATGCGTCTTGCCGCTGGTCGCGACCACGGCCGGGTCGGCTATCGCCACCGCCGACAGGCGATAGCCCGGCAGGCTGTCCTGCCGGCCGGACAGCAGGCGGCCAAACGTCGCCATCTGCACCTCCGGCTGTTGCAGCGTGCCGTAGGAGAACAGCACTTCAGTTGCATCGGTAGAGCGTGATTCCATCTGCATTCCTTGTCGGTTCAGAGTGTTGCCTTGCGGGTGGCCCACACAATCGGCAGGCCGAACAAAAACATATGGGAAGCCAGGTCCAGCACCGTCGACAGCGACTGGAACGTGACCGGGCGGGGGAAGGCCGACAAGGGCAACACCACCAGCCGCATCGCCAGGAACACCAGCATGCCGAACAGCACCGCCGACAACAGCGGCTTGGCCAGCAAGGCCGGCGCCTGGCGTGCCGCCAGCAGGAACAGGCCCATCCACATGAAGCTGAGGGCGAAGTGGCTCAGCAAGCCCACCGCAGCCGTCGCGGCGCCGCCGCTGAAGGCCGCGCTGCCCAGCAGGCCGCTGGCGACGATCTGCAGCAGGCGCTCCGGCGTCAGGCCGTTGTAGACGGCGAAGGAAATCGCAAACGTGATGTCGAGCGCGCCGGCCACGGCGCCCCCGACCAGTACGGCAAACGGAATCGACCAGCGCTTCATGCCTCAGCCTCCTGTGGTTTTTGCATCATCTTATCGTAAAAGCAAATCGCCAGGAGGTCGAGCGCATCAGATCGACCGGCCGTCGTAGTGATTGACGGGGATGGCGTCCAGGTCTATCCCTTCGATGCAACGCAGATTGATCGCCGCCACCGGGTCGCCGTTGGGCGCCGTGCCTTCGCTGTAGGGCGAGATGCCGCACACCGGGCAGAAACGGTGTTTGATCACATGCTTGTTGAACAGATAGGTGCTGGCGTTGTCGTCCGGCGTCAGCAGGCGCATGTCCGGGCGCGGCACGAACCACATCAAGGTGCCCTTGCGCTGGCACATCGAGCAGTTGC
This sequence comes from Duganella violaceipulchra, assembly GCF_019166075.1. Taxonomy (NCBI): domain Bacteria; kingdom Pseudomonadati; phylum Pseudomonadota; class Betaproteobacteria; order Burkholderiales; family Oxalobacteraceae; genus Duganella; species Duganella violaceipulchra. Next base: position 79,765 of record NZ_JAHTGR010000018.1, read on the forward strand.
AGGACAGCGCCGAGGCGATCTCGCCTTCGGCTTCGAATTTCACTCTGCCGCAATGGCAGCTTCCCTGGTATTTCATCGCGAACCTCCTGAAAAGTAACGATCAAGACTGCTGAAGAAAAGAGCCCAGCCCCGTTCATGGTTGATGCGGGCCTGCTCGTCGACGAAGCGGTCGTGCACGAAGCGCAGCTCCGTGCCTTCCGCCACCGGCGTCAAGTCGATGCTGACGCGCGACTGCCGTTCCGGCGTGCTGTGCCAGGCCCAGGTAAAGACCAGCCGCGTAAAAGGCGCCACTTCCTGATAGACGCCGGTTAATTGGTTCAAGCCGCCGTCCGGGCCGGCGAAGGCCAGGTGGTATTGACCGCCGACGCGCAGGTCGATCTCCGCCTTGGTCAGCGAGGCCGCGCCAGGGCCGAACCACTGGCTCAGCGCTTGCGGGTCGGTCCAGGCGCGCCAGACTTTTTCGGGGCCGACGGGGTAGATACGTCGGAGACTGACTTGGGCGGGCTGTTCGGTGGTTGGCATGATGCGATTTCCTCCTGATGGTAGAGATAGCGTCCCAGTGCATCGAGCTGCTCGGTCCAGAAACGCTGGTAGTGGGCGATCCACACGGCGGCCTCCTGCATCGGCGCGGCATGCAGTTCGCAGCGCACCACGCGTCCTTCCTTCGAGCGGGCGATCAGCCCGGCCGTCTCCAGCACGGCCAGGTGTTTCATGAAGCCGGGCAGCGACATCTCATATTGCTGCGCCAGCTCGGTGACGGTGCAACTGCCGTCGCCCAGCTGCGCCAGCACGCCGCGCCGCGTGGCATCGGACAATGCCGCGAAGACCAGGTCCAGCTGGGGATCTTTATAGTTAACCATAAGGTATAGTATTGGCGAAGGCGCTGGCCTTGTCAAGCCGGTTTTAAACGGCCGCGTGCACGATGGAAAAAACTAGGATATGATAACCGTCATGGAATCGAAATCTGGAAAACGCGCGGCGCCCAGCCGCAAGGAAGCCACCCACGAACGTATCGTGGAAGTGGCTGCGCGCGCCATCCGCCGCAGCGGCTACGGCGGCACCGGCGTCGCCGACATCATGAAAGAGGCCGGCCTGACGCACGGCGGCTTCTACGCGCACTTCGAATCGCGCGACGCCTTGCTGGCCGAGGCCGGCGACCGCGCGGGCGCCGAGTCGGTCGCGCTGGCGGCGCGGGTGGCGGCGTCCGCGCCGCCGGGACAGGCCCTGCAGGCCATGATGCAGGCCTACCTGTCGCAACAGCATATCGACGCCATCGAGACCGGTTGCCCGGTCTCCGCGCTGGGATCGGAAATGCCGCGCCAGGCGCCGGAGGTGCGGCGCGCCGCGACCATCCATATCAAGGAAATGATCGATCTGTTCGCCCGCCAGCTACCCGATTGGGGCCAGCCGCAGGCGCATGAGCGGGCGATGGCGATGGTCTGCGCCCTGATCGGCACCACCATGGTGGCGCGCGCGGTTGACGATCCCAAGCTGTCGGCGGCACTGTGCGCGGCGACCCTGAAACAACTCACCCCGGCGACCGCCTGAGGCCAGGGCGGGCGTTTTTTTGCACTAAAATATGATGATCGTCATATTCTTGTTGACTGTCACTAGAAAGGAAATACCATGAACGGCAAGATTGCATTGGTCACCGGCGCCTCGTCCGGCATAGGGGCCGCCACGGCAAAGACGCTGGTCGAGGCGGGTTTCAAGGTGTACGGCACCAGCCGCCGCGGCGCCCAGGCCGGGCAGCAGCGCTGCGAGATGCTGTCGCTGGATGTGACCAGCGATGCCTCGGTGTCGGCGGCCGTTGGCGAGGTGATGCGGCGCGAAGGGCGCATCGATCTGCTGGTGAACAACGCCGGCGTCGGCGTCGCCCCGGGCGGCGCGGAGGAGAGTTCGATCGAACAGGCCCAGTCCATCTTCGACACCAACTTCTTCGGCATGGTGCGCATGACCCGCGCCGTGCTGCCGCATATGCGGGCGCAGGGCGCCGGCCGCATCATCAACATTGGCTCGGTGCTGGGCTTCCTGCCGATGCCCTATGGCGCGCTGTACGCCGCCACCAAGCACGCGGTCGAAGGCTACACTGAATCGCTGGACCACGAATTGCGCAACTGGGGCATCCATGCCGTGGTCATCGAGCCGGCCTACACCAGCACGCCGTTCGACGCCAATATGCTGGCGCCGGACGCCCAGCTCGATACCTACCGCGACGTGCGCGCCGTCGTGACCCGGCGCGTCCAGGAAGTGATGGCGGTGGCGGAGGGCCCGGAGGTGGTGGCGGCGACGGTGTTGAAAGCGGCCCTGGCCCGGAAACCGAAACTGCACTACACCTCCGGCGGCCTGGCCAAGCGCCTGCGCCTGCTGCGCACCTTCGCACCGGCCGGCGTGATGGACGCGGGCATGCGCAAGGATTTGCGGCTGGTATAACAACTCGACGAAAAAAGACAATCATGAAAGCACTCATCCTGAAAAGCTACAGCAAGACCGGCCAGCTTGAATTCGCCGATATTGCCCGTCCCAGCATCAAGCCGGACGAGATCCTGGTGCAGGTCCACGCGGCCGGCCTCAATCCCGTCGATTACAAGATCCCGAAAGGCGATTTCAAGCCCATCCTGAAACTCCGGCTGCCGGCCACCATGGGCAGCGACCTGGCCGGCATCGTGGTGGAGGCCGGCAGCCGCGTGAGCCGTTTCAAGGTGGGCGACGCGGTGTACGCCAGCACCTTCGACCTGGGTTCCGGCTCGCTGGCCGAATTTGCCGCCGTGCCCGAATCGGCCGCCGCGCTGAAACCGGCAAACCTCAGCTTCGTGCAGGCCGCCGCGATCCCGATGGTCGGGCTGACGTCGTGGCAAGCGCTCAATGAGCGCCTGAAGATCAAGCCTGGCCAGAAGGTGTTCATCCCGGCCGGCTCCGGCGGCATCGGCACGTTCGCGATCCAGCTGGCCAAGCACCTCGGCGCCTGCGTGGGCACGACCACCAGCACCGGCAACGTCGAACTGGTGCGCAGCCTCGGCGCCGACCAGGTGATCGACTACACCAAACAGGAATTCGAACAAGTGCTGAAAGGCTACGACGCGGTGCTGGGCACGACGAGTGCAGACGGTCTTGAAAAGGCGATCCGCATCCTGAAGCCTTCGAGCACGGTGGTTTCGCTGGTCGGCCCGCCGGACGCTGCCTTCGCCCGGGGGCGCGGCATGAACTTCCTGATGACCTTCGTGTTCGGCCTGTTGAGCCGCAAGATCATCCGCCTCGCGGCCAGGTATCGATCCAGCTACTCATTCCTGTTCGTGCGCCCGGACGGCCAGCAGCTCAAGGAGATCGCCAGGCTGATCGAGACGTCGCACATCCGTCCGGTGATCGACACGGTGGTCCCGTTCACCCAGGCCAAGGACGCCCTGGCGTATCTGGAAAAGGGCCGCGCCAAGGGCAAGGTCGTGGTGCAGCTGGTGGACGGCTGAGCTGCGGCGCAGGTCAATGGAAATGCTTCCAAGCAACTTTCTAGCATGGCTCTGTAGTAAAGTGGTTCTAAAAAAAGCAATATGTGCATTGTAGTATTCGAGTCCCCTACCAGGAGACTCTATGAAAACTGCATTGATCGCCACGAGCATCGCCATGGCCGTTTGCGCCACCACGCCCGCCCTCGCATGGGAGCAGGAAACCCACCGCCAGATCGTGCTGGACGCGGTGAACTACATGAAGAACAACCCGTCCACCACCAACTACAACAAGCTGGTGGCGGGCGTGACGCGGGCCGGCTTCACCGTGGACCAGTTCGCCACGGCGCTGGGCCAGGGCGCCTACGACGTCGACGATTTCGCCGACACCTACATCTGCGGCGCCTCCACCGGCGACTGCCAGCTGGCGCCGGTGTGGGGCGCGGGCGCCAGCATCGTCAAGTACACCTCGTACTGGCACTTCCAGAACCACACCTCGGGCGCGGACGTGCACGGCAATCCCTTCGGCGGCTACAACTACGCCAAGCTGGGCATGGCCGGCGACATCGACAACATGGCCGCCGGCTGGCTCTACGGCGACTACCTGGACGACGGCGCCGGCGGCCTCAAAGGCTGGTTCGGCGACAGCAGCAAGTACAACAGCTACGGCGTCACCGAGGCGCACTACCGCTTCGGCGGCGTCTCCAGCGCGTCGCAGTACGCCGATTTCGAGACCATGCCGTTCCAGCCGATCGACAACCTGGGCCAGTATTGGTGGCAGCAGTTCCTGGCGCAGCCGACCGCGCAAAGCCTGGGCTTCACGCTGCACACCACCGACCTGCTGCAACCGCACCACACCTGGGCCACGTCGGCGCACAACCACTCGTCGTGGGAGCAGTGGGTGCGCGATAACTACGCCAGCCAGCACCTGAACGATCCGGCGCTGGTGAGCGCCGCGCTGGCCGACTTCACGCCGCTGGCGCCGGCCGCCGTCGACATCCGCCCGCTGCTGACGCAGGGCGGCAGCTACTCCTACGCCAACGGCGGCATCGTGCTGTCGTCGACCGACCAGGGCGACCGCACCCGCGTGGCGCAGATGATGATCCCGCATTCGATCGCGATGGTCGTGGTGGTGCTCAATCGCGCCGCCGAACGCCTGGCCAACTGATGCGGAAGTCGATGCTGCGGCCGATAGGCCTGGCGCTGCTGGCGGCCGCGCTGGCGCTGCCGGCGGCCGCCAAGGTCACCTACGGGGTCAGCGATCCGGCGCTGGCCGCGCGCATCGACGGCGCGCCGGTGACGGCCTTCAGCGTCGATGCGCTGTGGCGCCTGGCGCGCGTCAAGGATGGCCGGACGGCGCGCAGCGCGGTGCTGGAGGAGGTGGTGCTCAACCGCCTGCTGGCCGGCGCCGCCCGCGCGCGCTTCGACGAGGCGCAGCTGTATGCGGGCCAGCGGGTCGGCTTCGCGCGCGAGGTGGCGCTGGACGACCAGCTGGTCGCCAGCTTGCGCGGCCTGTATGGCAAGGAGATGCAGCAAGCCTTGCAACAGCTGCCGGGCGGCTCGCTGGACAGCCTGATTGTCGAACAAGGCAAGCCCTCGGCGGCGGCGCTGGACGCGGTGTTCGGCAAGCCCGAGCAGCTCAAGCTGGAGTTCACGCTCAACGCCGAGCAGCTGGCGCGGGCGCGCGGCATCGTGCTGCTGCGCTACACGCTGCCGTCCGGCGCCGGCACGGTCACGCTGGCCGACGTCTACCGCCGCCAGAACGTGCAGGGCAGGGTGGCGCTGTACAACCGTCAGGCGGACTTCCTGCAACAGCAGGCCAGGCAGGATCTGGCCGGGCGCTTTGTGCTCGACTGGAGCCGGCGCCAGTTCGGCGAGGCGGCCGTCGCCGACCTGCGCCAGGCGCTGGCCGAACGCGGCGAGGTGCAGGCGCTGCGCCAGCAGCACGGCATCGGCGACGATATCGAGCACACCAGCGCCTTGTTGCAGCGCCTGGCTGGCGAGGTGACGCCTGCCCAGGTTGCGGACTACTACCAGCGCCACCGCAACGAGTTCACGCGCATCGAGCGCGTCAAGGCGCGCCACATCCGCGTGGCCGACGAGCCGACCGCGCAAACGGTCTACAAGGCGCTGGCCGCCGGCGCGGATTTCGCCGCCACGGCGCGGCGCTATTCGACTGCCGGCGACGGCGGCGCGTCCGTCTGGATACGCCATGAAGGCAAGCCGGACTGGCTGGCGCAATTGGCGCTGGCCCAGCCGGAAGGCCAGCTGTCGCGGCCGATCCGCACGCCCGCCGGTCCGCGTGACGAGGCGGCGTGGGAAATCATCCAGGTCGAGCAACGTGTGATGGGCTACCAGGCGCCCGACTCGGAAGCGGTGCGCTACGCCGCCAGCAATGCGCTGGCGCGCCAGGCGGCGCAGGCGCAACTGGCGGCGCTGCGCAAGCAATTGCTGCGCGCCGCGCAGATCGACATCAACCGCGGCCTGCTCGATCAGCCGCTGCCAACCTTGGACAAGGCCCAATGAAACCTGCCGTGATCGCGGGTGTGGCGTGCCTGCTGGTGGCCGGCTGCTGGCTGGCCTGGCGCGGCGACGCCGCGGGCCTGCCGCTGCGCGCCGATGCGGGGCAGGGCGCGGCGCAGGCCGGCGATGGCGCCGCGCGCGGCGCGCAATGGCCGCCGGCGACACCGGAACCCGTCGCCCGCGAATTGAAATTCGTGCCGCTGACGCCGGTCGACAGCAGCGCCTCCGCCTGGCTGAGCATGGCGGCCGCGCGCGAGAACGGCGATCCGCGCACGCCGCCCATCGAGCGCGACGCCGAGCCGCGCAGCGCGCCCACGCCGGCCCAGCTGGCCGACCCGCAAGCCTACCAACAATACGAGCAAGCCCAGCACACCCGTCTGCTGGGCGCCTATGTCGCCGCCGCCGCGACCGAGCTGCCGCGCCTGCAGGCCGACCTGGAACGCGGCCGCCAGGCCGGCATTCCGGCCGGGCAGCTGGCCAAGCTGGAGGAAAAAATCGCCCGCATCCAACGCCAGTCGGCCGAAATCGTCAAAGAACATCCTCAAATGCAAGGCTATGTCACACGCCGGTAATTTCTAGCTGGCAAGATTGCTTCCTGAAGTCACTCGATGTGGTCTACCCTTACTGCCTCTGACCGGAGGCAGTCTTTTTTTGAAGGATGGTTTATGCAGACCGCAGAAGTGGTGTTTTCGCGCCAGCTGGGCGTGGTGAGCATGGCGTTGAGCGTGGGCGGCAAGGTGGTCGCCCAAAGCACCAGCCAGGAAACCATCGCGCGTGAACTGCAGATCCGGTCGCTGCGCTTCCTGACGATAGACGGCCTGTTCACGGCGGAATTGCCGACCACGGAAAAGACGCTGGAGCAGGCGTCGGCCGTGGTGTTTGCCGAGCCGATGCCAGCGCTCAAACTGGTCGCCGCCTGTTCGGCGGTGGGCGAAACGGTGGGCTTTCTTTTCCCCGAACGCCGGCGCCGCCCGCGCGAACCGCTGGCCGACGGCGGGCCGGATACACCGGCCACGCCACGACCAGATTGACGCCGCCCGCGCGCTTCGCGCATCATGGACGCTGGCGCCATGACGAGGGAGCGAGCACCATGAATGAAACCGGCCAGTTGCACGGCAGTTGCCTGTGCGGCGGCGTGGCGTACCGGGCGCAAAAGCCGGTCGGCCACGCCAGCCATTGTTATTGCACCATGTGCCAGAAGCAGCACGGCGCCGCCGCCGGTTCGTATGCGAATGTGGCCGCCGCCGGCTACGTCGTCGAACGCGGCGCCGACCTGATCACCGAATACGCCTCGTCCGACCATGGCCGCCGCGGCTTTTGCAAGATCTGTGGCTCGACGCTGTTTTGGCGCAGCACCCAGGCGCCTGAGCGCATCGCCATCACGCTCGGCACGTTGGAGCCGGAGTACGACGGCCCGGTGCAGCGCGAATTGCACACCGATACCAAGCCGGCCTGGCTGCCGTTGCGCTAGCCGCGCCTGCGCGCGCCTGTGGCATACTCGGCGGCTATGACGCCTGATCCCATCGCCCGTTTCCTGTCAGCTGTCGCCATGCTGTGTCTGCACATGGCGGCGTCCGCTGCGCCATGCGTGGAGCCGCCCGCCGATCCCGCCAACACCTACGACGCGCCGCACACCTACGCCAAGCTGGCGCCCCGCTATCCGGCCATCCGCATCGCCAGCGCGGCGCTGCCGGTGGACGTGGGCCGCGTCGCCGACCTGACGTATGCGCAGCTGGGCACGCGCTGCCTGAAGCTCGACCTGTACCTGCCGCTGGCGGCGCGCGCCGACGGCGGCATGCCGGTGGTGGTGCTGGTGCACGGCGGCGGCTGGCGTGCCGGCTTCCGCGCCGAGTTCGCGCCGATGGCGGTGCGGCTGGCGCAGCATGGCTATGCGGCGGTGGCGATCAGTTACCGGTTGTCGGGCGAGGCGCCATATCCGGCGGCCATCCACGACACGCGCGCCGCCGTGCGCTGGGTGCGCGACAATGCCGGCCTGTACCACCTGAATCCGCAACGCATCGCGCTGGCGGGCGGCTCGGCCGGCGGCCAGATCGCCAGCCTGGCCGGCGTCACCGGCCAGCTCGACCGGTTCGATCCGGGCGCCGGCGAGGGCGCCGTATCGAGCGCGGTGCAGGCCATCGTCAACATCGACGGCTTGTCGGACTTCACCGCCGAGGCGGCGCTGAAATACGAGGACGACCCGGCCAAGCAGCCATCGGCGGCCGGCGCCTGGTTCGGCGGCCGCTATGCCGAAAAGACCGCGCTGTGGGCCGAAGCCTCGCCGATCCGCTACGTGCGGCCCGGCATGCCGCCGATCTTGTTCATCGCCAGCGCGCAGCCGCGCTACTCCGTCGGCCGCGAGCAGATGGCGGCCCGCATGACGCAGGCCGGCGTGGCCAACCGCACGCTGGTGCTGCCGGATACGCCCCATTCCTTCTGGCTATTCGATCCCTGGCTGCAAACCACGGTGGACGCCATGGTGGCCTTCCTGAACCAGCAGGTGCCGCAGCGCTGAGGCATGGCCCGAGGAGGGGAGTCCGGGGTAGTCCGGCCTCTCCATTTAGCCAGTGGCGCGCCCATGGCGCCCGGCCTAAGATGGTGGCAGCCGCGCTCATTGCAGCGGGCGCCGTATTCAACCCATCCAAATGGAAGCCACCATGACCAATCCTAAACTTGAAGTATTGACGCCGACCAACTGCCAACTGATCTTCATCGACCAGCAACCGCAAATGGCCTTCGGCGTGCAATCGATGGACCGCCAGGCGCTCAAGAACAACACCGTGGCGCTGGCCAAGGCCGCCAAGGTGTTCAACATCCCGACCACCATCACCACCGTCGAGACCGAAGCGTTCTCCGGCCACACCTACCCCGAGCTGCTCGACGTGTTCCCAGGCAAGCCCATCCTGGAACGCTCGTCGATGAATTCCTGGGACGACCAGAAAGTGCGCGATGCGCTCAAGGCCAACGGCAAGAAGAAGGTGGTTGTCTCGGGCCTGTGGACCGAGGTGTGCAACAACAGCTTCGCGCTGTGCGCGATGGCCGAGGGCGACTACGAAATCTACATGGTGGCCGACGCCTCCGGCGGCACCTCGAAGGAAGCCCACGACTATGCGATGCAACGCATGATCCAGGCCGGCGTGGTGCCGGTGACCTGGCAGCAGGTGCTGCTGGAATGGCAGCGCGACTGGGCCCACCGCGACACCTACGACGCCGTGATGGCCATCGTGCGCGAACACTCGGGCGCCTACGGCATGGGCGTCGACTACGCCTACACCATGGTGCACAAGGCGCCGCAGCGCACCACCACCAGCCACGAGACGCTGGCCGCCGTACCGGCCAGGTAAGCGCCACGCGGCGGCCCGCAGCGGCGCGGCCCGCTGCCGCGCGCCGGTGGCGGCTCAGGTCGCGTCCACCTGGCCGCCGTCGTCCCTGGTGGCCGCCACGTCGGCCCAGAACTCATCGTACATGGGCTGCACGCTGACGCCGTCGGGCACCTCGCTGAACTCCAGCACGCATCCGCCAGCCTCGTCGATCTTGACAAAGCGAGCCCAGCCGTTCTGGTCCAGCCGTCCCTGCCGCAACACCTTGCCGGCGTCGTCGCGCACCACGAAGGGCAGGCCGGCCATCGGCGCGCCGTCGTCGCGGAAGCACTCGATTTCGATCCAGTGCTTTTCGCAGGGCAAGACCGTGGCCTGCAGACGCTTGGCCGGCAGCGCCACCGGCTCGGCAAACCGGTCCTTCAGCGGCGTGGCGACGCTCATTCGGCTTCCCCCGCGCGCGCCGCCAGCCATGCGCCGACCTCGGCGTGCAATTGGCGCAGGCGGGTGGCCGGCCGTAGCGCCGGGTTGTCCAGGATCGGCGCCGCCCAGGGAAAGCGAGCGTCCGCCTCGAAGCCGGGGCCCAGCACCGCCATCACATCCAGATAGGTCGCCACGCTCGCCAGGTCGTCGATGCCGCGCCGTCCTGTCTGCGCCACGGCGAAGTCGACCCGCCGCCGCGTGCCGGCCTCGCCCCACAAGGCGGCCGCTTCCGGCCAGCGCTGCGCCACCAGCGCCGCCAGCCGGCGCTTGCTGGTTTCCAGCTGCGCCTCGGCCAGCGTGCGCATTTGTTCGTCGCGGATGGTCAGCATGGGCAGCCCTCAGCCGAATTCGTGGATCATCAGCGAGCACAGGTTGGCGCCGCAGGACGAGGGGTGGCGGTGACAGCCGATCAGCGGCGCCCCGCGCGCCGCCGCCGACGCTGCGCGGGCGGCCGCCACCGCAGCGCACGCCAGGACCGCGTTGCCGGCGCCCGGGCCTTCGCGCACCGCCACCAGCGCCGCGACCGCCGCAATGACCAGGCGACTCTCGAATGCCGCCACCTGGGCCGCCGTTGGCGCGGCCGGCAGCACCACGCCGGTGGTCTGCGTCTCCACTGCCGGCCCCAACGCTGCTGCTGCGGCGATCGCCGCCAGCACGCCGGGCTCCACATTGGCCAGCGCCGCCAGCTGTCCGTGCGCGTCTCCTGCGGCCTCTGGCGGCAGCCTGGCCGCCACCAGCACACCGGCGGCATCGCTGGCCGGCCCGCCGAAGCCGGCCGCCATGGTCATGCAATACGCTTGCGCGGCACGCGCGCAGAGCTCGGCGGCCAGCAAGTCAATCGCCGCTTGCTGCGGATAGGCGGCCGGTGGCCCGGCGACGCCGCGCGCCAGCGCGTAGGCGACCAGCGCCTTGGCCACGTTCACCGGCCGCATGCTATCGACCTGGTTGGCCGCCAGGCGGCGCAGTTTGTGGCTGCGCCGGTCCGCCACGTACAGCATGTGGTTGTTGAAGGCCAGCGCGCTCGGGGCGCGGAAGCGCGCGGTAGCGGGCGCCGCGCCATCGGTGTCGCCCTGCTCGCCGGCCGCGCCGGCCAGCGTGCTGACCGCGCCGTTCGCGGCGAGCTGGCGGATCACGTTGTTGCCGGTATCGGCGACGATGATGGCGCCGGCATCCCCCGCCGTCACCGCCGTCGGCCCGTTGAAGCGCGCGGCGCCGGCCGGGCCGTCGATCGCACCGGTCTGTCCCGCCTCCCCGGCCACCGTGCAGACCCAGGCCGTCTCCAGTGTCAGCATGCGCACGCAGGCGCTGTCAGGCGAGACCAGCGCCAGGTTGCCGCTGGCATCGGCGGCGGCGGCCAGCGGCGCCCGCAGCATCGCCCCGGCCAGGGTGGCGTGGGCGCCTTGAGCGGCGGCCAGCGCGACCGCCAGCTCCGCGTCGGCCAGGTTGCCGTCGATGCCGCCGTCCTGGTCGGCCTGGCCAAACTGGCGGCGGTTCAGGGCGACATGGCCGGTGTCGACTTCATGCACCAGGTGGTGAACGGCGTCCATCACATACAGCAGGTTGTTGTGGGCGGCCAGCCCGCGCACCGAGCCGATCGCCTGGCAAGGATGACTGGCCAGCACGTTGTGCTGATCTAAGGAGCGCAACCCGGTCCCGTTCTGGTCGGCGATCCATACCCGGCCATTGGCCAACGCCAGGCCGCGCGGCGCGTTCAATCGCCCGGCGCCGAACGGTCCGTTGTCGCCGCCGTGTTGAAGAGCCAAGCCCGCTATCGTGCTGACATTCCCGGCCGCATCCATCGAGCGGATGGTGTGGTTGCCACGGTCCGCCACCAGCAGGTCCGTGCCCCGCCGCTGCAGGGCGCACGGCTGGTTGAAAAGCGCGGCGGCGCCCAAGCCGTCCGCGCTCCCTGTCACGCCCCAGGTGCCACAGGCGGTAAGGACCATGGCGGGATCGGGCACGAGGTTGATGTGGCGCACCGCGTGGTTGTCGGTGTCGGCCACCCATAGCACGTGGGCGCCGACGTCGTAGACGAGGCCGCCGGGCTGGCGGAAGCGGGCCTGGGGGCCGGGGCCGTCCAAGGCGCCCGGGGTGACGGCGTCGCCGGCGATGGTCCGCACCACGCCGGCCGCGCTCAGGTGGCGGATGCAATGGCCGTCGGCGATGTAGAAACCGCCGGCGCCATCGGCGGCGATGGCGGACGGCGCGGTGAAGCGGGCGGCGGCGCCGAGTCCGTCCTGCGTGCCCGGCTGCTGGTCGCGCCCGGCCAGCGTGACGCAGTTGTTGCGCGGCGCCACCTTGCGGATGGTGTGGTTGCCCTGGTCGGCGACGTACAGCATGCCGACGGCGTCCAGCGCCAGTCCGGCCGGCGTGTCGAACCGGGCCGTGGTGCCGGCGCCGTCGGCGGTCCCGGCCGTCGTCGCCGCGCCGGCCAGGGTCAGGCAGTCATAGGCGTCGGGCATCGCCTTGTATTCCATCACGCGGATCGTGTGGTTGCCGGTGTCGGCGACGTACAGCAGATCGCGTACGGTGTCGTAAGCCAGCCCTTGAGGGTGGCGGAAGCGCGCGCCGGCGCCGACGCCGTCGTCCGCGCCCGGCGTCTGCGCGGCGCCGGCCAGGGTTTCCACGTCGCCGTGCTGGCTTAGCTTGCGGATGGTGTGGTTGCCGCTGTCGGCGATGTACAGCCCGTTGTTGCACAGCGCCAGGCCGTGCGGGCGGCGGAAGCTGGCGGCGATGCCGTTGCCGTCGGCGTGGCCTTCGCGGCCGGGCGCGCCCGCCCTGCGCACCAGCGCGCCGCTCGCATAGTCGAGCGAGGCGATGACGCCGCTGCCGGTGTCGGCCAGCAGCAGTAGGCCCGCGGCGGCGTCGTAGGCCAGCCCCATCGGCTGGAAGCAGCGCAAGCCGTCGACGGCTTTGGTCACGGCGGCGGCGGCGCCCGCGCCCAGGGTGCGCGGCGTGCTGTTGTTGGCGACGGCGCCCCGCACGGCCCGCCTGGCCTCCTGCATCTGGCGTTTGGCGCCGGCACCGGCGGCGGCCTGGGCGGCGTGCGCGGTGATCGCCAGGTCGGTCGCCTCGACCGCGGCGCTGATGGCCGCCGCCGCCACCAGCTGGGCAACGGCGCGCGCCACCGGCTCCGCCGCCGCGGCAGCCTCGGCGGCGTCGGCGCTGACGTTGCCGTTGATGCCGGCGGCCAGCCATGGTCGCATCGCGCCGCCGGCGGCGGCCACGATCGGCGCGGCGGGCGCGCCGGGCGCCCCGCGCTCGGCGATGTAGTCGGCCACGGGGCGGTGGGCGTCGCCCAGTGTGTGGTGCTCCAGCGCTGCCTGGTATGCCGCCGCGACCGCCAGGTGATTGCCGTAGGGAGCGCCGCCGGCGACCCGGTGGGCCGCCGCCGAGGCCGCGGCGATCAGCGCGATCGCGACCCCGGGGACCGGCCCGAGCACGCCGCTGTGATAGGGGTCGCGGCCCTGGCGGGCCGGGTCCGCGCCGTGCAGCAGCATGCCCAGGTTGCTGCCGCGCGGCCCGGCGTTCGCCTGATTGATCGGGCGGCCGGTGGTCTGCATCCGTCCTTCCGCAGCGTAGCCCTGGGTGGCGTAGGCGTGGACCCCGTCGCCGGCGGCGGCCTGCGCGTCATGGAACGGGTGGCCGAACAAATTGCCGGCGCCCAGAGAATACGCGCTGACCCGCACGCCGGGCACCAGCGCCAAGGGGATGTTGGCGGCGCGCTCGCGCGCGCCGTGGTGGGTCGGCGAGATACCGATGACGTTGCCGTCCACCAGCGCGCCGCCCAGATCCCAGGGGAACACCTGGTGGCGGTAATGCGAGTCGGCCGGCAGCAGCATCCATTCGGCGGGGGCGCCGGGATCGCGTATCCGCAGCGCCAGGCCGGCGTGGTTTTTGCCGCTGCCGCGGCATTTGATGATTTCCACGCCGGTGTTACCCAACTGGATGGACGCCAGCCCGGCTACGGTCCAGTAGTGGATGTGGACGCCGTTGGCCAGCAGGTTGGCCAGCGCGGCGCCGCCGAAGATGCCCATCGGCTGCCTGGGGATCACGATCCGATGGCCGGCGCCGAGCAGCGCGCGAAACGCAGGCAGGGTGGAGGTTTTGTAGTGGTCTTCGTCAAAGTGCGACTGCACGATCATGCGCAGGCTGCTGTTGCAGAACACTGGCGCCGGCGACGGATACGTGAACAGCAGGCCGCCGATGCCGCCGCCCATGTCGTAGTACAGGAAAGGCCGGCCGTCGGCGTTGAAGACGCCGTTGAAGCCCCCTTGGCCGATGTCGAACACGCCGACGAACGCGGCCCGGTCGTGCTGGCCGGCGCCGGCCGCGAACGGCTGGTTGACATTGACGGGGGTATTGGCGACGTCGTCTCGGTGTTCTGGCATGGTGGGGCTCGCAGCGCCGGTGGCGTTAGAGGAAGGCGCGCAGCGCGAACAACTGCTGCGCATGCAGGTTGCGCGGGATGAACAGGCGCGGCAGGACATGGATGACGTCGTGCCTCGAATTCGGTTGGCCGACGCCGGCGGGGTCGGGGTTCGTCGCCGCTGGACGGAACTGCTCCAGGTTGATGGCCGCCCGCAGTCCGTATGTGACCGGGGTGAGCATCCACCACGACGATTCTTCCAGCTGCTGGCTGGCGTTCTTCAGCAGGTCGTCGCGCAGCCGGGCGAAATGCTGCGGCGTCTGGATGCACTCCAGCAGCCGCACCTCGGAACTGAGGGCCTCGCCGTTGAGCTCCGGCGGCCGCAGCGGGTCGGGCAGTTGCCGGTACCAGCTGACCTTGGCTGCGTCCAGCAACATGTAGACCTGGTGTTGCGCGTCCTCGGAGCCGAACGCATCGTCGATCGACAGCACCAGCGCGTACAGGCTGTCGTCCGGGTCGTCCGCGTACAGGATGTCCGGCATGTCGTCGTCCGGGCCGTCGTTGCGGGCGATGCGCCCCCGCATGGTTTGGCTGGGCGCCGGGCTGCGCGGGCGCTTCATGGTCCCTGCCAGTCGATCTGGTCGGGGTCCTGCCGCAGCTCGGCGCCGTGGTGCAGGCCGGCGGGACGCCGGTATTCCTGGTCGAGCGCCTTGCGCAACTCGTCCGTCAGGTCGGTCTCCATCTGAATCGTGCCGGTGCGTTCGAGCTGGTCGGCGGCGGACATCAGGCCCATGTATTCCATGAAGGCGCGCGCCGCCTTGCGCGTGGCCGGCCCCAGTTTGGTCTCGCCGCCGCAGTCGAAGCCCAGGTTTTCCAGGCGCCAGCGCACGCCGGCGAAGGTCTTGATGGTCAGCCGCTTGCCGATGTCGAGCCGCCACTCCAGCGGGCCTTCATCCGGCAGCGGCGACGGCCAGATGCGCAGGGTCGCCGTGCGCGCCGTGCGCGGCACCTGGTGCCGGATGACGCCGTCGGAGCCGACCCAGCCCTTGTCGCGCTGACTTGCCACGTCGAATTCGTAACTGCAACCGCCAAAGGATTCGCCGCCGGGTCGCTTGGGCAGGAAGGCGACGTAGGCCTTGCGCACAAAGACGAACTGGTGCAGCTGATCGAGCCGGACACGCATCACCGCCATCGAGACTCTCCAATACGAGGGATACCCTGCGGCGCGCCCACAATCTGCCCGTGGCACGCAGCAACATTTTCTTTATTCTAACGCCATGTGGTCGGTGGATTCTCTCACATTGTTGCAACGCGGGGCATACCACAGCGACGGCTGAGTGCAACCGCGCGGGGATATTGCCGCCGCAGGCAGTCACGCGGCCCAGGGTGCTATACAATCGATGCCTGGAGTCCACCAAACACTAGCGCCCGGAGGCTGCGATGTCGACCACCCATACTTTCCGTCCCGACTATGTCGGCGCCGAAGTCGTCGAAGCCGGCATCGAAGTTGCCGACCGTAAAGGTCCGGACAGCGCGGCCGCCTATCTCAGCCAGCGCGGCGTGGCGGACACGGTGATCCAGCGCGTGGTTGCCGAGCCGGAACATCGCCGCAATCCCGGCCGCTTGCGCAGCCGCGACGAGCGCCTGCTGGAAGAGGCGTCACGCTTCAAATTCAAGCGCTGAAGGAGGGCGGCGGGGCTAGGCGGATTCGGACCGCCGTAGGACAGGGACCACATCGCCCTATGTTCCCAGCCTACATATGGCCCGTCCGTGCTCCTATAATCGAGCGCACATGGCGCGGATATAGTGTTGTTCATCAGGTCGCAATGATCGACAACACCCCAAGAGGCTCGCCATGTACCATGCTACTCATCCTTCCGTATCGCATCAAGCAGTGCGCTCCACGCAGGCAGCAGCATCCGCACCGGTCGTCAGCCTGACCGGCGCCCAGCAGAACGATTTGCTGCGTGCCCTGTCCCGTGAAGAGCTGATCAGTTTGTTCGAGCACCTGGAACTGGTGCCGCTGGACGCCGGCAAGCACCTGTTCGACTTCGGCGACAAGATGGAATACGCCTACTTTCCCACCAACGCCATCGTCTCGCTGCAATTCGTGACGGAGGACGGCGGCGCCTCCGAGATCGGCGTGGTCGGCCGCGACGGCGTGGTCGGCGTGTCGATGTATGAAAGCGAACGCGCCAACTGCTCGGCCGTGGTGCAGAGTGCCGGCTACGGCTACCGCATCCGCGCCTCGGTGTTGCGCTCGGCCTTCTTCGACGGCGGCGCACTGGCCCAGCAGCTGATGCGCCACACCAGCGCGCTGTTCGCTCAGCTGGCGCAGACGGTGGCCGGCGCCCGCCACGGCAGCATCGAACAGCGCCTGTGCCGCTGGCTGCTGGAACGGCTGGACCGCTCGCTGTCGAATGAATTGAAAGTCACCCAGGAAACAATCGCCAACCTGCTGGGCGTGCGGCGAGAAAGCATCACCTGCTGCGCCGGCAAGCTGCAGGAAAAAGGCATGATCGAATGCCGCCGCGGCACTGTTGTCGTGCTCGACCGCGACGCCATGGAACGCCATGCCGGCGGCTGCTACATCCCCGTCTAATGCCTGTACCTGGGCGCATGCTGGAGCTGATCCAGCTTGCGTTGCACCAGCCTGTACCAGGCACTCGCCCATCTGGTCGCCCTGATCGATTCCTCCACCGTTGCCGCCGCCATGCAGCGCTGCACCGCCCGCATCTGGCGGTGCAGGGCATAGGCGGCGGGCGGCGGCTTGCGGCATGTCGGCGAGATATCCATGCCTGCATTCTGGCGCAGTTTCAACACCGCCGTTGTGCGCTGGCACACCGTGTGGCCATCTCGGCCCAACGGCCGCCAGATAAACTAGCGCGATTATCTTCGTGTTCAAAGCGCTTGCCGCTCGTTATACTTCGCCCATAGGAAACAATACTTAAGGGTGCAGATGGGTAAGCAAGGGCAAGTGTGCGGCGCGTTGGCGCTGTGGTCGGTTGGCGCGCTGGCCGCCGCGCAGGCGGCCGAGGCGGAAGTGGGCACCGAAAAGATCGACCGCGTCGTGGTCACCGCCACGCGCTCGGCCGGCGCGGTCGACGTGCAGCAGGTGCCGGCGGCGATCACCGTGCTCAAGCCGGACAGCCTGGCGCGCTACGGACAAGGCAACCTCGGCGATATCGCCAACCTGGTGCCGGCCATGTCGGTGCAGCAGCAGGCGCCCGGCGTCAACAACATCACCATGCGCGGGCTGGTGGTGCGCGGAATCGTGCCGTCCGAGGTGCAGGATGCGTCGCTGGTGGCGGTGTACATCGACGACATGCCGGTGACGCTGAAATCGTCCAATCCCGACCTGAAGGTGCTGGACCTGGAGCGCGTCGAAGTGCTGCAAGGGCCGCAGGGCACGCTGTTCGGCGCCGGCGCGATGGCCGGCGCGGTGCGCCAGATCACGCAAAAGCCGGAGCTGGGCGACCTGTTCGGCACGCTGGAGGCGGTCGGTTCGAACACCTCCGGCTTCGGCGGCGCCAACCGCAATCTGCGCGGCATGGTCAACCTTCCGCTCAAGGCCGATGTGCTGGGCCTGCGCCTGACGGCCTACACCGGCAACGATTCCGGCTACATCCGCAACCAGCTTGTTGGCAGCAGCACCTTCGGTAAAACCACGAACGACGTCTCCACCAACCAGGGCCGGGCCGCCTTGCGCCTGCGCGCCTCGCCGGACCTGCTGATCGACGCCAGCGTCACCGCCTCCAACATCAAGGGCGGCGTCAACGACGCCTACGCCGGACTGGCGCCGTTCACCACCATCGCCTTGCTGCCGCAGACCAGCAACGACCAGCTGCAGCTGTACAACCTGGGCGTCAGCTATGACCTCGGCAACGCGCAGCTGGTGTCGTCGACTTCCTACCTGCACCGCGACACGCTGTACGTGACCTCGGCCCAGTATCCGGCCACCGCCTTCATCTTCGGCGGCAAGGCGCCGCTGATGCAGGCCGCCTACACGATCGGCAACGCGGTCACGGATTTCGCGCAGGAGTTCCGCCTCAACTCCAAGGGCTCCGGCCCGCTGAAGTGGACCGCCGGCGCCTTCTTCGAAACCGGCAAGCGTGACACGCGCCAGGACGAACCGACCACCGGCTTCGACGAACGCTTCGCCGCCACGCATAACTTCCCCGGCTATAACTCGCAGGCCAACGACCTGGCCTTCAATCCGAACGACTTCTTCTCCGGCACGCAGAACACCAGATCGCGCCAGCTGGCCTTGTTCACCGAAGCCACCTACACCGTCTGGGACAAGCTGGACCTGACGGCCGGCCTGCGCCTGTTCAAGGGCACGCAGGACTTCGACCTGCGCTTCACCGGCCTGTTCGGCAACCTGGTCGGCGCCACGCCGTCGGCGCCGGTCGGCCAGCCGGAGCTGAGCAACAGCAGCGCCACCTCGCAGGGCGCCAATCCGCGCTTCGCCGCAGCCTACCATGTCGACGCCGACCATATGCTGTATGCCTCGGTGGGCAAGGGCTTCCGCTACGGCGGCAACAACCAGCCGGTGCCTTTCAACTTCTGCGGCGTCAACGCGCCGGCCACCTTCGCGCCGGACAGCCTGTGGAACTACGAAGTCGGCTCGAAGAACACGCTGCTGGACCAGCGCATGACCTTCAACGCCAGCGCCTATGTGATCGAGTGGAAGGACGTGCAGGTGTTTAACAAGCTGCCGTGCACCTACTACTTCACGCAGAACGCCGGCAAGCTGCGCAGCGAAGGCCTGGAACTGGAAACCGCCTTCAAGCTGACGCGCCACGCGTCGCTGGGCCTGAGCGCCGCCTACAACCACGCCTACGCCACCCGCACCGTGGTCACCGGCATCGCCGCGCAGAACATCCCGGAAGGCAGCCGCGCGCCATATGCGCCGCGCCTGTCCGCCACGGCCACGGCCAGCTACACCGTGCCCGTGCGCGGCAACGACGAAGTGGGCGTCGCCGCCAGCTACGCCTACCACAGCGACGCCTACACCAACTTCGCGGCGGCGCAGGGCAGCTACGCGCAGATACCGTCGTCGAACACGGTCAACGCCACCGCCACCTACAAGACGGGCGCCTACGAGTTCGGCCTGTTCGGCACCAACCTGACCAACGGCGCCAAGATCAGCGATGTCACGCCGAACACCATCGCCATCCAGCCGGGAGATACCTTGTTCATGGTGCGTCCGCGCACGCTGGGCTTGCGCGTCAAAGCGCGCTTCTGATAGCGCCCGATGGACTCACCCAGCCTGAAGCAGCAGCGCTCCGAGTACGTCGATGCGCATCAGCGGGTCGAAGTGCTCGCCGAGCGCAAGCGCTTGCTGTGGCTGGGGGAGTGGCCCACCTGGCTGCTGATCGCCGTGATCTACGGCGGCTGGTTCCTGACGCTGGCGAACTGGCGCCGGATCGGCGACCTGCCGGCCACCTTGCTGATGATCTGGTGGTGCGCCTGGTATATGTCGCTCCAGCATGAGCTGATCCACGGTCATCCCACGCCGTGGGCCTGGGTCAACCGCCTGTTCGGCTTTGCGCCGCTGGCGATCTGGTATCCATACCGGCTGTACCGCGACAGCCATCTGCGCCACCACATCGACTTCCACCTGACGATGCCGGCGCTCGATACCGAAAGCTATTACGTGTCGCCGTCCGTGTGGGCCGGCATGGGCAGGCCGGTGCGGCTGCTGTACTGGTTCAACAAGACCTTCTGGGGACGGCTGCTGGTCGGTCCGGCGATCGCCGTCGCCGCCGCGTGGAGCGAGGCGCTGCGCCAGCCCTTGCGCGGCGAGTGGCGCAACCTGCCAATGTGGCTGATCCACTTCGCCATGCTGGGCGGCCTGCTGTGGTGGGTGCATGCGGCGTTCGGCATGGCGCCGCTGTACTACGTGCTGGCGATCTCGTATCCGGCGCAGTCGCTGACGATGATACGGTCCTACTACGAACACCGCCCGGCGGCGGAGCACAAGCAGCGCATCGTGCTCAATGTGGCGGGCCTGGTGTTCCGTGTGCTATTCCTGAACAATAACCTGCACCTGGTGCATCACGACCTGCCGTCCCTGCCGTGGTATCTGCTGCCGCGCGTGTACCGCGCGCGGCGGGCCGCCTACAATACGCGCAGCGGCGGCTTCCATCTGCACGGCTACGGAGAGCTGATGCGCCGTTTCGGCTTCACCCCGGTCGATGCGCCGGTCCACCCGAACATGCCCGACACATGACCTGGAAATTCGCCCTGCCGATGTACAACGTCTCGCCGCGCCTGCTGCACGGCCACGAGGCGCTGCTGCTGGCGCTGGCCGACGAAACAGGCGTGCGCGCCGAATTGGTGCGGCCGGCGGACCTGCCGGCATTCTGGCGCCAGCCGGACGTGCTGCTGACCCAGACCTGTGGATATCCCTACTTGACGCAGTTGCGCGGCCATGTAACCCTGCTGGCCACGCCGTGCTTCGACTTTCCCGGCTGCGAGGGCAGCGACTATTCCAGCTTCATCGTCGCGCGCGAGGGCGGGGGCATACGCAGCCTGGCGGACGCGCGCGGGCGCGTCGCCGCGGTCAACGATCCGGATTCGAACAGCGGCATGAACGTGCTGCGGCACGCGGTGGCGCCCTGGTCGCAGGATGGGCGCTACTTCGAATCGGTGAAGTGGTCCGGCAGCCATGCGGCCAGCCTGCGCATGGTGCGTGAAGGCGCGGCCGCGATTGCGTCCATCGATTGCGTGAGCTTCGCTTATCTGCTGCAGGAAGACCCCGCGAGTGTGCAAGGGGTGACCATCTTGCAGCAGTCGGCGCGGTCGCCGGGCTTGCCGTGGGTTGCAAGCAGCAAGGCGTCGCCGGAATTGACGGCGCGGCTGCGCGCGGCCTTGCTGGAACCCGCGCCGGCACTGCGTGCGTTATGCGATGGCCTGCGTATCCGGGGCTTCGAGCAGCGCAGCGATGCCGACTACGGCCGCATCCTGCAGATCGAGGCCGAGGCGCGGGCCGCCGGATATCCGGACCTGGCCTAACGGTTGCGACTTGCATGCGTTGCGTTTTAGTAGCAATGCGGCGTAATTTCTCGCTTGCTTATTTTGCGGTAATTCTGTTCCGCTATACTGGCTTATGGCCGCTCAGACGGCCGGCTTTCTCATCACTCCTCCACTTCTATGGGCAGTCACCATGACTATTACAAAGCGCTTGATCTTGACTTTGTCATTGGCGTTACTCGCGCTGATTTTCGTCGGCATTACCGGCCTTACCCAATTGTCCCGCGCGCAGCAGCGCCTCGACATGGTGCAAACCCGCCTGATTCCCAGCATCGCCGGCCTGAATATGGCCAAAGGCTATCTTGCCGATAGCCGCCTGGCCGGCTATCGGCTGTCGGTGTTTTCCAACCTGGCCGACAAGACTGCCCTGGACAAAGCCTACAGCGACGCTCACGCCAAGTTCGACGAAGTCATCGCGACCTATGAAAAGGAACGCATCTTCGACGACACCGACCGCAAGATGCTGGAGGCGGACAAGGCCAACATGGCGGCCTACCGCCAGGCGCTGATTCCCTTCCTGGCCGGGGCCCATGCCGGCGACATGGACGCGGTGCGCGCCACGCTGCTGGCCGGCACGCCGCTGGCACTGTCGGCCGGCGCCGTCAAGAAAGGCTTCGACGACCATATCGCCTACAACAATAAGCTGATCAGCGATGTGCGCGAAGAGAGCGACGCCGCCTACAAATTCGCCTTCCGCCTGATGGTGAGCGTGGTGCTGCTTGGCCTGCTGGTGACCGGCGCGCTGGCGTGGCAGCTGTACGTCATCATCAAGGGCAGCCTGGCGTCGATCCGCGGCACGCTGGAGGACGTGAGCCAGTCGCTGGACCTGACGCACCAGATCAAGGTGGAGCGCATGGATGAAATCGGCCACACCGCCGTGGCGTTCAACAAGCTGCTGGAGCAGATCGCCGGCGTGATCGACACCGTGCGCGCATCGACCATCGCCGTCGGCGCGGCATCGCAGGATATCGCCAGCGGCACCGGCGACCTGTCGCAGCGCACCTCGTCGCAGGCGGCGGCGCTGGAGCAGACCGCAGCCAGCATGGAGCAGCTCACGTCCACCGTCGGCCAGAACGCCGACAACGCCCGCCAGGCCAACCAGCTGGCGCGTTCGGCGTCGGACGTGGCGGCGCAGGGCGGCACGGTGGTGGAGCAGGTGGTGGTGACGATGGGATCGATCAACGAATCGTCGCGCAAGATCGTCGACATTATTTCGGTCATCGACGGCATCGCCTTCCAGACCAACATCCTGGCGTTGAATGCTGCGGTGGAAGCGGCGCGCGCCGGTGAGCAGGGCCGTGGCTTCGCGGTGGTGGCGACCGAGGTGCGCAACCTGGCACAACGCTCGGCCGCTGCGGCCAAGGAGATCAAGGCGCTGATCGACGACTCGGTGGAGAAGGTCGGTTCCGGCACCAAGCTGGTGGAGCAGGCCGGCACGACGATGCAGGAAGTCGTCGCCAGCATCAAGCAGGTGACCGACATCGTCGGCGAGATCAGCGCCGCCACGCAGGAGCAGAACGACGGCATCGCGCAGGTGCACCAGGCGGTGACGCAGATGGACCAGAGCACGCAACAGAATTCGGCGCTGGTGGAGGAAACCGCCGCCGCCGCGCAGACCCTGCGCGACCAGGCCGACAAGCTGGAGCAAGTCGTCAGCGCGTTCAAGATCAACGCCTCGGCCGCCGCGTATGCGCCGCCGAAGCGCCCGGTGCGCGCCGCCGCGCCGGTGGTGGCGACACTGCCCAAGGCCGCGCGCCCCAAGGCCGCGCCCCAGCCGGCGGCCGTGCCGAAGAAGCTCAAGGTTAGTGCGGCAGCCAGCAAGGACGAGTGGGAAGAGTTCTGACCGGCGATGCGGTTGATTGATCCACGCTACAATCCAGACACACTTATTGGAGGGTAGCGATGGATCATAACCGTCTCGGAAAATCCGGCCTGCGCGTGCCGGAACTCAGTTTTGGCACCGGCACTTTTGGCGGCGGCAACGACTTCTTCAAAGCCTGGGGCAGCACCGACGCAGGCGGCGCCTCGCGCCTGATCGATGTCTGCCTCGAACACGGGGTATCGATGTTCGATTCGGCCGACGTCTATTCGGACGGCCTGGCGGAACAGATCCTCGGCCAGGCCATCAAGGGCAAGCGCAACCGCTTGCTGATCTCCACCAAAGTCACTTTCCCGTCCGGCCCCGGCGCCAACGATTTCGGTTCGTCGCGCCAGCATCTGATCGAAGCGGTCGACCAGTGCCTGCAACGGCTGCAAGTCGAGCATATCGACCTGCTTCAACTGCACGGCCAGGACAACAACACCCCGGTTGAGGAAACCCTGTCCACACTGGACCAGCTGGTCCGCTCGGGCAAGGTGCGCTATATCGGCGGCTCCAACTTCTCCGGCTGGCATCTGATGAAATCACTGGCGGTGTCGGAACGCTACGGCTATCCGCGCCACGTCGCGCACCAGGTCTACTACTCGCTGCTGAACCGCGACTACGAATGGGAGCTGATGCCGCTGGCCGAAGACCAGGGCGTTGGCGCGATGGTCTGGAGCCCGCTGGGCTGGGGCAAGCTGACCGGAAAAATCCGTCGTGGCCAGCCGGCCAAGCCGGGCACGCGCGCGCACGACATCGCCGGCACCGGGCCGAGCTTCGAGGAGGAGCGCCTGTTCCGCATCGTCGATGCGCTCGATGTCGTGGCCGAACAAACCGGCAAGACCATCCCGCAAGTGGCGCTGAACTGGCTGCTCGGAAAGAAGACCATCTCCAGCGTGATCATCGGCGCGCGCGATGAGCAGCAGCTGATCGACAACATCGGCGCCACCGGCTGGCGTCTGAGCGCGGAACAGAACGCACTGCTGGAGCAGGCCAGCGATGTGTCGCCGGCCTATCCGGTGTGGCACCAGCGCGGGTTCCCGATGTTGGCTAGAGGTTCCTGACCGGCGCCGGCTGCTCGCGCAGTCTCGCCGCGACCGCCCTGACGGCGGCCGCATGGCTGCGGCTGGCGCGCAGCGGGCCGCCGTGTGTCAGGTGCAGCAGGGCGTCGCCGTTGGCCAGGGCTTCGACCCTGCGGATACGATCGACCGCGACGATCATGCTGCGGTGGATGCGCAGGAACTGGCCGGCATCGAGCCGCGCGCAGAAGCCCGACACAGTATCGCGCACCAGATGCTGTTCGGCGCCGAGGTGCAGCGCCACATAGTTGCCCTGTGCTTCAATCCAGTCCACCTCCGACAGCGGCAGCGAAACCAGCTGGCCGCGCCGTTTGACTTCCACATGGGGCGACGCGGGCGCCGTGTCCAGCACGGGCGTCGGCGCCGACACCGCCATCCGCCACGGGCTCGCCTGGAACAGCGCGGTGAGCGCGGCCAGCGCAAACATCAGCAGCGTGAAATTGCCCACCAGTTGGCCCCGGATTTCGTCCCCGGACGGCAGCCACCGCCCCCCGAAGGCCCATGCCGCCAGAAAACAGGACGCCAGTATCAATGCCAGCGCCAGGGCGGCGGCGCCGGCGGCGTGGATCAGCAGATGGCGGCCGCGAGCTGGGCCGCGCAGCGGGAAACGCGCCATCAATGCCTGTACCGCCGAGGTGGTCGTCGTGCCCAGCAAGGCGGCCAGCAGGATGCGCAGCGCTTCATGGGGCAGGCTCAGCGTCTGGCCGGCCTCGCTGGCGCGCAGCATGTTGCCGGGTTCGAGTACCAGCAGGAAGGCCAGCCAGTACAACAGGCTCCAGGCGTGCGGACGCAGCCAGGCGGGCCGTTGAGCCGGCGCATGGACGGGATGGGGGGTGGTCGTCATGCGTCCGATTCTAGCAGCGATCACGCCGGCTGCGGAAATGGGACGGGCCGGGGCGCAAAGTGACCAACCGGTCTGGCCCGACCGGCGCCGCCGGGCGACACTGGCTGCTCATCAATCGTACGGGAGAGGACATGGGCAAGACGCTGGGGAGATGGTGCAGATGGTGCAGGATGGCGACATTGCTGGCTTTGTTGGCTTGGGGCTGGGCGCAGGCGGCGCCGGTGATGACCACGGACGGCGCGTTGGCGGGGCGGCGGCAAGATGGCGTGGACGTGTATCGCGGCATTCCGTTCGCGCTACCGCCGTTGGGACAATGGCGCTGGCGCCCGCCGCAGCCGGTGCCGGCATGGCGCGGAGTGCGCGATGCGGGCAGCTTTGCGCCGGCGTGCATGCAGCAAGGCGTGGCTATGCCCGGCGAGCGCGCGCCGCAGGTCAGCGAGGATTGCCTGTACCTCAACCTGTGGACGCCGCCGCGCCGCGCCGGCCAGCGTTTGCCGGTGATCGTCTGGATACATGGCGGCGGCTACGCCAACGGCTCGGCGTCCATGCCGCTGTACCACGGCGACCGGCTGGCCCGCCGGGGCGTGCTGGTGGTCACCGTGGCGTACCGCCTGGGGGCGCTCGGATTCCTGGCCCACCCGGCGCTGAGCGCCGAATCGCCTCATCGCTCGTCGGGCAACTATGGCTTGATGGACCAGATTGCGGCGTTGGAGTGGGTGCAGCGCAACATCGAGGCCTTTGGCGGCGATCCGGGCCGCGTCACCATCGCCGGGCAGTCGGCCGGCGCGATGGCCGTCAGCGCGCTGCTGGCGTCGCCGCGCGCGCGGGGCCTGTTCCAGCGCGCCATCGCGCAGAGCGGCGGCATCTTCGAGCCGCTGCAACTGGCGCCCGGCTACCTGCTGGCCAACGCCGAGCGCGACGGCGCCAGTTATATGGAAACGTTAGGCGCCACCACCGTTGAGGCGATGCGCGTGCTGCCCGCCGATCGTCTGGTTGGCGGCGGCGCCGGCCGCGTCACCCACCCGGTGATCGAGCCGGATGTGCTGCCCTTGTCGCCCTACGACGCCTATGTGCAGGGACGCTATCACGACGTGCCTTTGCTGCTGGGCTCAAACGGCGAGGAGGCGCGGGCGCTGGTTGACGTGTCGGCGCTGCGGGCCGACCGCTTCGAGGCCGACATCGCCGCCAGTTTCGGCGCCTTGCCGCCGGCGCTGCTGGCGGCCTATCCGCATGCGACCGACGCGCAGGCGCGCGAGGGCCGCCTGGGCCTTGAGCGCGACCTGCGCTTTGGCTGGGACATGTGGGCCTGGGCGCGGCTGGCCGGGGCGGGGCGCAGCCCGGTTTATTACTACAACTTCCAGCAGCGGCCGCCGTTTCCGGGCGACTCCGTCTACGCTGGCTGGGGCGCCAGCCACTTCGCCGAGCTGTGGTATATGTTCGACCACATGGCGCAGGCGCCGTGGGCCTGGCGCGACGCCGACCGCAGGCTGGCGCAGGCGATGGCGAGCTACTGGGTTCACTTTGCCGCCACCGGCGATCCGAACGGCCGCGGCGTGCCGCGCTGGCCGGCTTTCCGCTGCGCCGCCGGTCAAGTCCAATGGTTGGCCGATCCGATCAGCACCGGCCCGGTGCCGGCGCTCGGTTCCTTGCAGGTCTTCGACGCCGTGTATGCCGGCCTGCGGGGCAAGGCGTTTGGGCTGCCTTAGCCGGACCTCGCTAGAAGCTCTTGACCAGCGTCGCCCGCAGCGAGCGCGATTCGATGGGGTGGAAGTGGATGTCGTTGACCGGCGCCGCTTCGCCCTTCAGCTGAGACGGATAGTAGTAGTCGATGGCGGAGTCGCGGCGGTTGGTCAGGTTGAAGGCTTCCAGTTCCAGCGTCAGGCCCTTGCGGAGCTTCCAACCGAAGCGGGCGTTCAAGGTCAGGCTGGGCTTCGAGCGCACGCTGTTGTCCTCGACGAGCGGGCGCGGGCCGAAGTAGCGCAGCTTCAGTGAGCCCGAATACGGGCCGCCGTCGTCCACGGTCAGCGCCAGCTGGCCGGTGCCTTCGATGGCGCCGGGGATGTAGTCGCCTTCCGGATGTTCATCGCGCGAGCGGGCGCGCGCGTAGGCCAGGTCCAGGTCCACCGACAGCCATTTCAGCGGCTTGTAGTAGTTCGACAGTTCCGCGCCGTAGCGGCGGCTCGGCCGGCCCGCCTCGGTGGTGCCGGCGTCGCCGACGAAGCTCAGCTCCGAATCGAAATCCAGCCGGTACAGCGACAGCGACGACTGCAGGCCGGGCAGCCAGCTGCTGCGCGCGCCCAGCTCCATGCCGCGCGAACGCACCAGCGGCGATACCTTGTCGACCGCCGCGCCGGTCCTGGGATCGACGCCGATGGTGGCGCCGCGCGCGTCGTTGCTGTGGAAGCCGTTGCCGATGTTGGCGTAAAGTTCCGCCGTTTGCCATGGGCCGTAGATCAGGCTCAGGCTCGGGCTCACCAGATGGTCGCCGGCCTTGCCGGAGTTGGCCGCGCGGTCGCTGCGGACGTCGTAGCGGTAGCTGTCGACGCGCGCGCCGGCCACGGTGCGCAAGGCGCCGTTCCAGCGCGTGCTGTTCTCGACGTACAGGGCGGCGCTGGATTCGACGATGTGATCGCGCCGCACGACAGCGAGCGGTCGGCGCGCCTGCGTGTTGAGCAAACCGTTAAAGATATTATCGTTTTGCAGCTGGATGCCGATGGTGGTGGCGCTGTTGCTTCCGGCCGTGTGCTGGTGCCAGCTGTGGCTCGCGTTGACGCCGCTGGTGACGCGCCTGTCCGGCTGCGCGAACTGGTCGCCGTGCAGCGGGTCGTCCATGAAGTAGCTGAAGTTGGAGTACAGGTCCAGCTGGTTCGCGATCATGTAGGCGTTGACCCTGGAGGCGCTGTCCTCGCTGGTGCGGCGCCAGCCGCCAGAGAGGCTGTAGCGGTGCGAGTTGCCGCCGTCGGTCGAATCGATGGCGTCGTTGCGGGCGAGCTGGCCGTCCCGCACCGCGCGCAGCGGTATTTGGTCGGTCGCGTTCCAGTCGGCGCGGTAGGCCATCAGGCTGACGTTGTAGCCGTTGTTGGCGTAGCCTGCGCTGTAGCGCAGCACCGCGTTCAGTTTCTGGTAGTCGTCCGGATGCGTGTAGGGGCCGTCGTTGTGCAGCACTTCGAGCGCGTACAGCAGGCTGCCCTGGCCGGCGTCCAGCGAGTCGGCCAGCAGCGCGCGGCCGTAGCCGTTCTGGCCTGCCGATACGCTGGCCACGCCTTGCAGCAGGCGGTTGGCGTACACCACCGACGCCGTGCCGGCCGAGGCGAAATCGCCGTCTCCGGCGGAGTAGGGGCCTTTTTTGTAATCGAGCCGCACCGCCAGTTCCGGAATCAGGAAATTCAGATCGGTCCAGCCCTGGCCGTGAGCGTGGCTGCGCTGGTTGACGGGCACGTCGTCGACGCTGGTGCGCAGGTCGGTGCCGTGATCGAGGTTGAAGCCGCGCAGGTAGAACTGGTTGGCCTTGCCCTCGCCGCTATGCTGGCTGACGATCAGGCCGGGCGCCGCTTCGAGAAGTTCGCCGGGACGGTAGACGGTGCGCGCAGCCAGCTCCTGCTGCGAGATGCTGCCGGCGCTGGCCGCATCGGCCACGCCCAGCTGGTTGCCGCGCGAGCCTTCGACCAGCACCCGTTGCAGGATCTGGTCATCCGCCTGCGCCGCGCCGATTGCACACAGCACGATGAGCTTAACGGGTGATTTGATCGATGCTGCCTTGATCGAAGATGAGAGTCTGGACGGGGCCATCGGCTTGCAGGTTGACTGTGTTCTTTTGAGATGGCAGAAAGTCTATCAGCAAGGCGTTGTGGATGCGCGTGGCGGGCGCCAGCTTCCTGCCTTCGATTTCCTGGAAGATGACGACGCTGTCGGCGTCCGCCTTCACGCCCACCCAGTGCAGCGGCATGCGCTGGCGGTCCGGGCCCTCCAGGTAGAACTGCCGCTCGACGTAGCGGCGCAGCGGCGCTTCGCTGTCCACCTGGCCGAGATCGAAGTTGCGGCCGTAGAGATTCGTCAGCAGCAGCGCCACGTCGTGCGCCGTGTAGGTGTGCACGATCTCGGTGTTGCCGGTGCGGTCGTTGTAGCTGATGTCGGCTATGCCCATGTGAAAATTATGGGCGTTCGCCACCGTGCCGGCGAACGCCAGCACGGCTACCACGGTGAGGCGTAAAGCGCGCAGCATCATTCGGACGACGAGTCCTTGGACGATTTGTCGCCCTTGCCCTTGAGCGGCGTATTAAAGTCGCGCATCAGGTTGATGCGGTCACGCTCGGTCTTGAACAGCTCCACGCGCGACTGCGTGACCTTGCGCGGCCAGCTGTTGTTGCTGGTGTCGATGTCGGCGGTTTCCCAGAACGGGTCCTGGGTCAGGCCCACCATCGGCTCGTCGGTGACGATCAACTTGGTGATCTTCTTCGGCGAGTAGCGCCATACTTCGGCCGGAATGCGCTCGATGTACTTCTTGCCGCTCTTGAGCTCCACCTCCAGGATCAGCGGCATCACCAGCCCGCCGACGTTGGAGAAGTCCACCAGGTACAGGTGCTTGCCCTGGTCCAGCAGCTTCTTCTCCCACGGCTCCAGTTTCTCGATCGCCTCGGCGTAGGTGTTGCGGTCCTTGTTGGTGACGGTGAACTCGTCATGCTCGTTGTAGAAGTCCTTCAGCTCCGGATGGGCGTCCAGGCGTTTCGGCAGCGACTTGTTGAGCTGTTCGGAAATCGAGATCGGCTGCGCGTCCTTCTGCGCCTTCTTCCATGCCTTTTCCTTTTCCGGGTCCTTGGTGCTCACGCCGTATTCGCTGATGCCGTCGATGCTGATGTCCACCGCGTCGGTGGTGTAGAACCAGCCGCGCCAGAACCAGTCAAGGTCGGTGCCGGAAGCGTCTTCCATGGTGCGGAAGAAATCGGCCGGGGTGGGGCGCTTGAACTTCCAGCGGCGTGCGTATTCCTTGAAGGCGTAGTCGAACAGATCGCGGCCCAGGATGGTCTCGCGCAGGATGTTCAAGCCGGTGGCCGGCTTGGCGTAGGCGTTGTTCCCGAACTGGAGCAGCGACTCCGAGTTGGTCATGATCGGCACCTGGTTCTGGCTGCGCATGTAGTCGACGATGTTGCGCGGCTCGCCGCGGCGGGACGGGTAGTTGTCTTCCCATGCCTGTTCGGCCAGGTACTGCACGAAGGTGTTCAGGCCCTCATCCATCCAGGTCCACTGGCGCTCGTCGGAGTTGATGATCATCGGGTAGTAGTTGTGGCCCACCTCGTGGATGATCACGCCGATCAGGCCATACTTGGTCTGCTGCGACCAGGTGAG
Organism: Duganella violaceipulchra; assembly: GCF_019166075.1. Taxonomy (NCBI): domain Bacteria; kingdom Pseudomonadati; phylum Pseudomonadota; class Betaproteobacteria; order Burkholderiales; family Oxalobacteraceae; genus Duganella; species Duganella violaceipulchra. The sequence continues at coordinate 110,062 of NZ_JAHTGR010000018.1, forward strand.
GGCGCCGGTCTTCTTGTCCTTGGCCGGGCGCGGGCCGTTGAAGGAGATCATCGGATATTCCATGCCGCCTACCGGGCCGTTGACCGAGATCGCGGTCGGGTAGGGGTAGTCGAAGCTGTACTTGTTGTACTGGTCGATGGTGTGGATGATGGCCTGGGTGCTGTACTTGCCCCACAGCGGATTGCCTTCCTTCGGATAGTAGGACATCGCCATCACGTTGGTGGAATCCTTCTTGAAGCCCTGGGCATCCCAGATGAACTTGCGGCTGGAGGCCCAAGCGAAGTCGCGCACGTTGGCGGCCTTGAAGTGCCAGGTCTTGGCTGCGGTGCTGACGGCCTTCTCGGCCTTCTCGGCTTCTTCCTGCGTCACGATGACCACCGGCGCGGTCGCGGTCCTGGCCTTGGCCAGGCGGTCGCGCTGCGCCGCGGACAGCACGTCGTTGGGGTTTTGCAGTTCGCCGGTGGAGGCCACCACGTGGTCGGCCGGGACGGTCAGCTGCACGTCGTAGTCGCCGAATTCCAGCGTGAATTCGCCGGAACCCAGGAACTGCTTGTGCTGCCAGCCCATCACGTCGTAGTAGGCCGCCATGCGCGGATACCACTGGGCGATTTCGAACAGGTCGTTCTTGTCGTCGTCGAAGTGCTCGTAGCCGGAACGGCCGCCCAGCACCTGCTGCTCGTTGATGTTATACGACCAGTCGATATTGAAGGCGAAGCTCTGGCCCGGCTTCAACGGCGCCGGCAGGTCGATGCGCATCATGGTGCGGTTGATGGTGTACTTCAGCGGCTGGCCGCTCGCGCCCACCGATTTGATGTTGTAGCCGCCGTCGAATTCGCGGCCGGCCAGGATGCCGCGCATGCCTTCGAACTTGTAGCCGTCTTCCGGCGTGCGTGGCTTGGCCCATGCTTCGCGCGAAGGCTGCGTCAGCATCATGCGGGCGTCGGAATCTTTTTTGTAGATGTTCTGGTCGAGCTGCACCCACAGGTAGCTCAGCGTATCGGGCGAGTTGTTGTGGTAGTTGATTTGCTCGCTGCCGGTGATGGCGCGTTTGGCTTCATCGAGCGTGGCGCGGATCGTGTAGTCCGCGCGTTGCTGCCAGTAGGCGGCGCCGGGTGCGCCGGAGGCGGTGCGGTAGCTGTTGGCGGAGGGGAGAACTTCGTCCAGCTGGCGGAACTTGTCGTCGAATGGCTCCGCTGCAAATGCGGACGCCGTCAAGCAAAGGGCGATGAAGCCGATAGTCTTGCGCATAGTTTGTATTCCTGATGATTTCCCGAATAAAGGAAGCTAGTGTATAGCAACTTTTCAAAGAATTACCATGCGATACAATAAAATACAAACTAAGTGACAGTTTCCATTTTTGCTTATTTGCTTAGCCGCTGCTGGTCCTGGAAGGCATGGTGGGCGTCGTCGGTGGCGCTCATCGCGGCCGCCGGCAGGTCCAGTCGCATCAGGCGGGAACCCTTGCCGCTGCTGGCGCGCGGCCATTCCGGCAGACCGGCGCCGTTGGGGTTTCCAGTCTTGATGAAGTTGGCGAAGTAGTCCTGCATCTGCGCCGACAGCGCGTGATCGTCGGCGGTCCACGCATAGACTTTAGTCGCTTTCAGGTTACCCAGCGCGTATTCGATTTCGACCGAGTGGCCGGCGCCGGTCTGGCCCGGACGCGGATGGGAATAGTAGTAGCGATAGACCGGCTGCCCGCTGGTACGGACATGCGTGGTTACCCACTTCCAGGTGCCGTGGGCGATGAACCGGTCGCCGGCGAGATCGGTGGCGGCCTGCATCGCATCGCCGCTGTAGGCTTGCCGCGCGGCGTCGGCGCGCTCGCCGTACATCGCCTGCAGCGCTTTGTTGAAGTTCTCCTGCGTCGGCTCGTTGTCCCCGAAGATCTGCTTGTAGTAGCCCTCCTGCGAATTCCATCCGGCCAGCAGCGGCACCTTGGCCTGTTGGCCTGCGGCGTACATCTCGACCGGGCTGCGTGGCAGCACGTAGCCGTCCTGGATATCGGAGAACCACGGCGCGTCCGGCCGCTTCAGGGTTTCCAGCAGCTGCTGGGCGGGCATGGCGCGCAGTGCGGCCAGTTTTGGCGCACCGATTTTTTCGGCGAAGTCGGCGCCTTTCTTTTCCGCGACGGCCGGCGGCAGCGGGGCGTCCAGGCCGAGCAGCGAGCCGCTCTCGCCGATGGCGCCGGCGATCAGCCCCTTGGCCAGCGGCGATATCATCTGCGCGCTGACCGACCACGATCCGGCCGATTCGCCGGCGATGGTGACGCGCGCTGGATCGCCGCCGAAGGCCGCGATATTCTTCGCCACCCATTGCAGCGCCGCCGCCTGGTCCATCAGGCCATAGTTGCCGGATGCCTTGTGCGGCGATTCGGCCGTCAGTTCCGGGTGGGCCAGGAAGCCGAAGATATTGAGCCGGTAGTTGACGGTCAGCGTGACGATGCCCTTGGCGGCCATGCTGGCGCCGTCGTAGCGCGGCTCGGAGCCGTCGCCCGCGGCAAAGCCGCCGCCGTAGAAGTAGACCAGCACCGGCAGCTTGTCCCTGGCCGATTTGGCGGGTGTCCAGACGTTCAGGTACAGGCAGTCTTCGCTGACGCCGTCGGAGCGGAACACCATGTCGTCGAACAGCGGCAGCTGCATGGCGCGCGGGCCGAAGTGATCGGCCTTGCGCACTCCCTGCCATTTCTGCGCCGGCTGCGGCGCCTTCCAGCGCAGATCGCCGACCGGCGGCGCGGCGAACGGTATGCCTTTGTACGATGTGACGCCGGAAGCCTCCAAGGTGCCCTCGACCACACCGGTGGCGGTGACGGCGCGCGGCGCTGCCGCAAAGGAAGGGGAGGCGATCACGCTGAAAGCAGCCAGCAGCAAACCGTATTTATTCATGGCGTCATTGTCGAAGTTAAATATCGACGCCCACTATAGCTGGAAGCCCTTCCACCTGCGATAAATTATTTGCGTTTTGCCATACCAATCTGTTGATGACGGCGCGGATAGGCCCGCGCCGTCGCCCTGATTTGAAGGCAGGTCAGCCGCGGCGCGCGCGGCGGCGCGCCAGGCCAATCAGGCCCAGGCCGCCGAGCAGCATGGCGTAGGTTTCCGGTTCCGGAACGGCGCTGATGGTGCCGTTGACGGCGAACGGCAGTTCCACCGACAGGCCGCTGCCGGATTCTTCCAGGGTCTCGAACGGGTCGCCGCCGCTCGATTGCGCGGCGTTGCCCTCACGGGCGTCGGACGTCGGCGGCTGCCATGGGCCGGACGCGGCGGTACCTGCCAGGCCCCAGGCCAGCCAGTAGTGGCCGGAAGCGAGCGTGACGTCGGCGATGTCGGCGTTGACCGTGTAGATGGCGCGCTGCTTGTTGGTGAGCGTGGAGTCGGTGACGCGATAGCCGGCCAGGCCGCCATTGGTGACGCCGGTGGTGCCGGAGGCAACCACGGTGCCCGAATTGATGTCGTCACCCGAGACGATGGCCCAGGTGGCCGACGTGAAGCTGAAGCCATTGGCGCCGGTCTGGTAGCCCAAGAAGTTCAGGCTGGAGACATTCCACTTCTTGCCCGCCGTGACGTTGAAATCGTCGGCCACGAAAGTGCCTGCCCCGCTTTGCGCGCCGAAGCCGTAGGTGCTGGCGTCCGGTCCGATCACGGAAACACCGGTGGCGTCCACCACCGGTCCGTTGTTGTACAACTCGCCGGCGTTGGTAACACCGGCGATCAAAGCGAGTACTGCGAAAGCGACTGTTTTCATCATTTCCCCAACTTTGTTGTAGGAAATGTAAAAATATCAGCATTTAACAATATTGCCAATAAATTATTTCAAATAAGTAAATAATTTTTATTAACGCAGCGTCTCGGTCAGCACGCGGCCTTCGGCGCCGGCCGGCGGACGCACGTGCAGCAGGTTGGCCAGCGTCGGCGCGATGTCGACCACTTCCGCATACTGGCCGTAGGCGCCCGGCTTGATCCAGCGTTTGCCCATGATCATCAGCGGCACATTGGTGTCGTAGGCGTACGGCGAGCCGTGCGAGGTGCCGCTGCTGCCGGTGCCGAAGTACCAGTAAGGCTTGGCGACCACCATCAGGTCGCCCGATGCTTCGCGATTCCAGGCGCGCCGCATCAGCGTGGCGATGCGGGTGGTGTTGGCGGCGCCGCTTTCAAGCTGGGTGCGGGTGTAGGCTTCGACGATGCCGTTCTGCGCCAGCAGGTAGCGGGCGGCGGCGTTTTCCACGTCCTCGCGTTTCAGGCCGCTCTTGTCGATCTGCGCGTAGTCCAGGTGGATGTTGGGCAGCGACCAGGCGCTCAGCAGCTTGGCGCCGCCGAATTTCTCCGACAGGTGCTGGTCCAGCGCGTTCATCAGCTTGTCGCCGTCGATGCGCTGGGCGTCGATGTGCTGGGTGCGCGAGAACTCGGGCGTGTTCGGGAAGCCGTGGTCGGCGGTCAGCACCACCAGCACATTGTCCATGCCGACGCGCTGGTCGAGGTAGTTGAAGAAGTCGCCCAGCATGCGGTCCACGCGCTGCAGGTGGTCGTGCGACATTTTGCTTTCCGGGCCGAAGGCGTGGTTGACGTAGTCGTGCGCCGACAGGCTCACGCCCAGCAGGTCCGGCACGCCGGCCGGATTGCGGCCGAGGTTTTCGCCTTCCACCGCGGCACGCGCGAAGTCCAGCGTCAGCTGGTCAAGGAAGGGGCCGGTCTTCAGGCTGTTGTAGTAGCCGGCGTCGATCTCGCCGCTCTCGCTGTAGTAGGCGTAGGGCAGGCGGTTGTGGGTGCCCGCTTTGACCTGGTTCAGGTCTTCGCTGGCGTCGCCGGCGTAGGCCGCCTCGGGCAGCAGCGGCGTCCACGACTTGCCGTAGTAGCGGTCCTGCGGCTTGCCGGCCTGGTATTGCTGGACCCAGGCCGGATGCGCCTTCATGTAGAAGGTGCTGCTGGCGAAGTTGCCGCTCTTGTCCATGTACATGTAGGCGGTGCCGGTCTTGCCGGCCAGCAGAATCGCGCCGCGGTCCTTGCCGGAGACGGTGACCACCTTGCTGCGGCTGCCGGTGGCGTAGCGCAGCTGGTCGCCCAGCGTGTCGACTTTCAGGCGGGTCGGCGCGGTGCCGTCGCTAGGCTTGGTGTCTTCGCCGATGTAGCTGTAGTTGGTGTCCTCGGTGCAGTACACCGATTTTTTCGTGATGGGGTCGATCCAGTTGTTGCCGATCACGCCGTGCACATACGGGTAGGCGCCGGTCAGCACGGCGCTGTGGCCGATCGCGGTGACGGTGATGCCGTGCGCCTGGTGCGCGTTGCTGAACGACGCGCCCTGGTCCAGCATGCGCCGCAGGCCACCCTTGCCACCCTGGCCGAACTGGTCGCGATAGCGCTGCACCTGCTCGTTCGGCAGGCCGTCCACCACCAGCACCACCACCAGTTTCGGCAGGGCCGAGGCGGCGGTGGCGGCGGGAGCGGCGGCGTGCGCGGCGTGCAGCGCCAGGCAGGAGGTCGCGATTACGAGTGCGGGCAGGGACAGTTTCTTTGTCATGTTGGGTCGTCGTCAGGTTGGGAGGGATCGTCGGCGCATAGCCTACCATGCGCCCGCGACATCGTACTCCATCCTTGTGACGGCTCGATGACAGGCGCGGCGCGCTTACAGCCGCAGGTGCATGAAGGTGGCCGGGCCCAGCGTGCCGTCGGGCAGGGCGGCGTAGTCGGGCACCACGCCGGTGACGGCGAAGCCCAGCTTTTCGTACATGCCCTGCGCCGGAAAACCGGTGCAGGTGTCGAGCACCAGCAGCTTGCACTCCAGCGCGCGCGCCCGCTGCATCACGTGCCGCATCAGCGCCTGGGCGACGCCTTGCCGGCGCGCCGAGGAATGCACCAGCATCTTGGAAATCTCCGCCCGGTGGCGGCCGTTGGGCAGGCCGCACAACACCAGCTGCACGGTGCCGCACAGCGCGCCGTGCGCATCGTGCGCGACGAACAGCAGCCGTTCGCCGCTGTCGACCTGCGGCGCCAGCGCCAGCCAGAACGCCTGCGCTTCCTCCAATGGGCAGGGCAACAGGAAGCCGACGCTGGCGCCATGCAGCACGCAGTCGCGCAGCACCTGCGCCAGCTCGGCTGCATGGCGGCGCAGGCCGGCGCCATCGAGTTGGGTTATGGTGGGCATAGGGCGATCAGGTAGCGGGCCGGCGACGGCCCCGGACAGAAAAAGCGCGTGGCGCCGAACAGATGGAAGCGCAGGCAGTCGCCCGCTTGCAGCGGATGGGTGACGCCGTCGAGCGTGTAATCGAGCGCGCCTTCGAGCAGCCACAGGTGTTGCTCCATGCCGGGCACGGAGGCGCTGTCGTAGTCGATGCGGGCGCCGGCCGGCAGCCAGCCCTCCACCAGCTCGACGCCGTAGCCGCGCGCCGGCGGCGACACCATGCGGCGTTTGAAGCCGGTATCGGGGTCTTGCCACAGCACCTGGTCGGCGGCGCGCAGCAGCTCGCCCGGCTGGGATTCGGCCTCGGCGATCAGGCGCGACATCGGCAAACCGAACACGGTGCACAGTTTGCCCAGCAGGGCGGCGGTGGGGCTGTTCTCGCCCCGTTCCAGGCGCGACAGCGTGGCCCGGCTGATGCCGCTGGCGGCGGCCAGCTCGTCCAGCGACAGTCCGCGTTCCACGCGCAGGGCTGCCAGGCGCAGGGCCAGGCGGGATTCGATGTCATTTCTCATAAGTGGGAATATATCTCCATTATGAGATTTCAGCAAGACGGGCGGGCGTTTTTATCAGCGATTCCTCTGCGCTGCGTCAATCGCGCGGCCATCGCGGCCAGTATCTTTTGTGAGCAACCTATCGAAAGGAGCTTACGATGGCCACCACATCCACCCCCCATATCATTCCCGGCAGCGGCCAGTTGGCCTTGCAGGGCGCGGTCGCGCTCGGCCCGGTAGCGGACGCGCAGACCATAGAAATCACCGTGCGGCTGCGCGCCGCGCCGGACCGCGCGCCGTTGGACCTGCAAGCGGCCACCGCTGACGCCCAGCCGGTCGAACGCCAGTACCTCAGCCGCGAACAGTTCGCCCAGGCCCACGGCGCCAGCGATGCCGACATCGCCAAAGTGACGGCCTTCGCGGCCCAGCACGGCATGGCGGTGATCAGCAGCGATGCGGCGCAGCGCCGTGTGGTGCTGGCCGGCACGGCCGCGCAGATGAGCGCTGCCTTCGGCGTCCAGCTGGAAGAGTATGAATACCCGGACGGCAGCTATCGCGGCCGCACTGGCGAGCTGAGCGTGCCCGACGCGCTGGCCGGCGTGGTCGAGGGCGTGTTCGGACTGGACGACCGGCCGGTGGCCACGCCCAAGTTCCAGCGCCTGCAGGCGGACGGCTTCGCCTCGGCGGCGGCGGCCAACATCGCGTTCTCGCCGCCGCAGCTGGCGCGCTTGTACAACTTTCCGCAGGGGCTGGACGGCAGCGGCCAGTGCATCGGCATCATCGAGCTGGGCGGCGGCAGCCGGCCGCGCGACCTGAAGATTTATTTCGGCGAGCTGGGCTTGCCGGCGCCGCGCGTCAAGTCGGTCTGCATCGACCACGCCAAGAACCGTCCCACCACCGCCAACAGCGCCGACGGCGAAGTGATGCTCGACATCGAGGTGGCGGGCGCGGTGGCGCCGGGCGCGCTGATCGCGGTCTACTATGCGCCCAACACCGAGCGCGGTTTTCTCGACGCCATCACCGCCGCCGTGCACGACGCCGTCAACCAGCCGTCGGTAATTTCGATCAGCTGGGGCGCGCCCGAATCGGCCTGGACCGGGCAGGCCATGACCGCCTTCGAGCAAGCCTTCGCCGACGCCGCCGCGATGGGGGTAACCATCCTGTGCGCGGCCGGCGACAACGGCTCCACCGACGGCGTCAGCGACGGCGCCCAGCATGTGGACTTTCCGGCGTCGGCGCCGCACGCGCTGGCCTGCGGCGGTACCAGGGTGCTGTTGCAGGACGGTGGTCAGGCGCTGGAAACCGTGTGGAACAGCGGCCCCAACAGCGCCACCGGCGGCGGCTACAGCAGCTTCTTCGGCGTACCCGACTACCAGCAGGGCGTGGTCAACGGCCATGCCGCGCGCGGCGTGCCGGACGTGGCCGGCGACGCCGATCCGGCCAGCGGCTACAAGGTGCGGGTCGATGGCCAGAACCTGGTGTTCGGCGGCACCAGCGCGGTGGCGCCCCTGTGGGCCGGCTTGCTGGCGCTGATCAACCAGCGGCTCGGCCGGCCGGTCGGCTTTCTGCATCCGCTGCTATATGGATCCTTGCAGGGCAGGGGCGTCACCAGGGACGTTACTAACGGCAACAATGGCGCGCAACAGGCGGTGCCGGGGTGGGACGCGTGCACGGGGTGGGGCTGCCCCGATGGGGAAAAACTATTGCAGGCATTAAGTGATTAATTTTGCAAATCGAAACAATTCTTTAATGCAAGTTTCGCATGGGAAAAAGACACTTTTTCGCTCTACAGCCCGCTAAAAATGCTGATTGTTGTCGAAACCTTGATAGAATGACGGGGTAGAAGTTTTTTTTGCTCGACAGTTTCCGGCGTCGTCAAACAGGAGTCGATTATGATTATGGTGAACAACATTGGTGGTGCTTCCCTTCCCGCGTCCGTGGTCGCGGAGAAGACGCTTGAGCCGAAGAAAAACGCCACGCCTGTAGCCGAAACCAACGCGGACTTGAGCGCATCGGTGGCCGCCTATCTGTCCCTGCCTGGCTTCAATTCGCCGGTGCAAAACGACCACATTCAGGCCGTCAACGCGGCCGACAAGGCCAGCGCGGTCGTCAAGGCGGTGGCGGAGTCAGACGATGATGGCATGAAGCTGGCGTTGAAGCAGTTCGACGAAGGCTTGAAGCGCCTGGTGCAGCGTCCGGAAACCCAGTTCTTCCAGGCCAAGTTCGGCCTCGACGCCAGCGCTGACGAGCACAACAATCTGGTGTCGCCCGATCCTTTGCCGGGCGTCGATGAAAATGGCGTGCTGGGCAGCGGCAAGGTCGACATGGCCGCCGACACCAACAAGGACGGCAAGATCAGTCCCGACGAGCTGCGCCGCTACCAGATGCCGATCACCTACCGCAGCAGCGAGCGCGCGGTCGATTCCGTGGTCAACGGCCCGTCGGCCTTTTCGCTGACCGAAGTCAACCGCGCCTACGGCGTGGTGGCCACCGCGGAAGCGGCCTGATCACCCCTCACAGTCTTCTCTGAAAAACGGGCTGCGCCTACACGGCGTCGCCCGTTTTTTTTTCGCCCAGCAAGTTGCATGGCGCGAATGTCATACAAAAAACACACTCAGCACGTAAAAAATGCGAATATGTCAGCCAAAAGTGCAGTTCAGTTAACCTTTTGGTCTGGCATGACCCTTCAGCGGGAGTTTTTTGTGAGAAAACAGAACTTCAGGCAATTCCACCGGCAAGCCCTGCGTGCCTGTGTGGCGGCACTGGTCGCGGCGGGATTGGGTGCTTGCGCCCTCGGCCCCGAATTCAAGACCCCGGCCGCTCCGGCCGCGGCGGGCGAGCGCTATACCCCGACGCCGCTGGCGGCCCGGACGGCGGCCTCGGCCGGCGTCGGCGGCGCCGCCCAGCAGTTCGCGATGGGGCAGGATATTCCCGCGCAGTGGTGGACGGTGTTCCGCTCGCCCGCGCTGGACCAGCTGATACGCGGCGCACTGGAGCAGAACCCCAATATGGCGGCGGCCGAAGCGGCGCTGCGCCAGGCGCAGGAAAGTTATAACGCCCAGTCCGGCAGCCTGGTCTATCCGAGCGTGAACGGCCAACTGGGCGTGGCGCGGCAGAAGACGTCCGAGGCCGGCAGCGGCAACGGCGGCGTCTTCAATCTGTACAACGCCTCGGTCAACGTCGCCTACACGCCGGACGTGTTCGGTTCCACCCGGCGCACGCTGGAGGGCGCGCGCGCCCAGGTCGATTACCAGCGCTTCCAGGTCGAGGCGACCTATCTGGCGCTGAGCGCCAACGTGGTCACCACCGCCATCCGCGAAGCCTCGCTGCGCGCGCAACTGAAGGCCACGCAGGACGTGCTGGACGCCCTGAACCAGCAGATGGGCGTGATCGAGAAACAATTCCAGTACGGCGCCGTGCCGCGCAACACCTTGCTCAGCCAGCGCAACCAGGTGGCGCAGATCGCCGCCACCTTGCCGCCGCTGGAAAAGGCGCTGGCGCAAAGCCGCCATCAACTGTCGGTGCTGGCCGGCAAGCTGCCGAGCGAGGCGGGCATGCCCGAGTTCGAGCTGGCCTCGCTGACCCTGCCGGAGTCGCTGCCGGTGTCGCTGCCGTCGGCGCTGGTGCGCCAGCGGCCCGACATCCGCGCCAGCGAAGAACAGCTGCACGCGGCCAGCGCCGCGATCGGCGTGGCGACGGCGGCCCAATATCCGCAGTTCACGCTGAGCGGCAGCTACGGCTCGTCGGCGCAAACCTTCAGCAAGCTGTTCGACGCCGAGACCACGGCCTGGAACCTGGCCGCCGGCCTGACCGCGCCGCTGTTCAACGGCGGTGCCCTGAGCGCCAGGCGGCGCGCGGCGGAAGCGGCCTACGACGTGGCGGCGGCGCAGTACCGCGCCACCGTGCTGACGGCGTTCCAGAACGTCGCCGACAGCCTGCGCGCGCTCGACTCCGACGCGGCCTCGCTCAAGGCCCAGGCCGAGGCGGAGTCGCTGGCGGCCGAATCGCTGGCGCTGGCCACCCAGCAGTACAAGCTGGGCGGCATCAGCTACCTGGTGCTGCTGGACGCGCAGCGCAGCTACCAGCAAGCCCACGTGGCGCTGGTGCAGGCGCAGGCGGCCCGCTATGCGGACACGGCGGCGCTGTTCCAGGCGCTGGGCGGCGGCTGGTGGAACCGTGGTGGCGGCGTGCCGGCGGCCACGGCGGTGTCGGCCGCCGCGCCCTACGGCAGCGCCAAGTAAGCACATATCAAACAACACTAAAAAGCAGGAGAACGATACATGACCAAGCGTATGTTCATCATGATAGGCGGCGTCCTTTTACTGATCGTCGTGCTGGCCTTCGGCAAGTATTTGCAGATTAAGAAGTTGATCGCCAGTTCGCCCAAGCCGACCGCGCAGGTCGTCACCGCGATCAAGGCCACCGTCTCCGAATGGCAGCCGCAGCTGACCTCGGTCGGCACGCTGGTGCCGGTGCGCGGCGTCGACGTCACCACCGAGATCGCCGGCCTGGTGCGCCAGGTGCGCTTCAAGTCGGGCGACGAGGTCAAGGCCGGCCAGGTGCTGTTCGAGATGAACGCCGATTCCGATATCGCCCAATTGCGCGCGCTGCAGGCGGCGGCGGACCTGTCGGCCTCGGTGCTCAAGCGCGACAAGCTGCAGTTCGCTGCCCAGGCCATCAGCCAGGCCCAGCTCGACAACGACGACGCCGACCTCAAGAGCCGCAAGGCGCTGGTGGCGCAGCAGCAGGCCGTGGTCGACAAGAAGACCATCCGCGCCCCGTTCGCCGGCAAGCTGGGCATCACCGCCGTCAATCCCGGCCAGTACCTGAACCCCGGCGACAAGCTGGTGACCCTGCAAACCATCGATACCGTTTACATCGATTTCTTCGTGCCGCAGAAACAGCTGGCCGGCCTGTCCATCGGCCAGAAGCTCAGCCTGACCAGCGACGCCTGGCCGGGTGTGGGCTTCCCCGGCAAGGTCACCTCGATCAGCCCGAAGGTCGACGCCGCCACCCGCAACGTGCAGGTCGAGGCCACGGTGCCCAACGCCAAGCGCCAGCTGCTGCCGGGCATGTTCGCCAACGTCAGCCTGGACCAGGGCGAGCGCAAGAAATACCTGACCCTGCCGCAGACCTCGATCACCTACAACCCTTACGGCTCGACCGTGTTCGTGCTGGCGCCGCCGCCGGCCGACGCCAAGGAGCCGCTCAAGGATGACAAGGGCAACGCCCACCTGGTGGCGCAGCAGGTGTTCGTCACCACCGGCCCCACGCGCGGCGACCAGGTGGCCATCCTGACCGGCGTCAAGGAAGGCCAGACGGTGGTCACCAGCGGCCAGCTCAAGCTGAAGAACGGCACGCCGGCCGTGATCGACAACAAGGTGCAGCCGGCCAACAGCCCGAATCCGACGCCGCAGGAACACTAAGGGATACCGCGCCATGAATTTCACCGACATCTTCATCAAGCGGCCGGTCCTGGCCAGCGTGGTCAGCCTGCTGATCGTGGTGCTGGGACTGCGTTCGCTGTTCAGCCTGCCGATCAACCAGTATCCGAAGACGCAGAACGCGGTGGTCACCATTTCCACCACCTACTACGGCGCCGACGCCTCCACCGTGGCGGGCTTCATCACGCAGCCGCTGGAAGGCGCCATCGCACAGGCGCAGGGCATCGACTACCTGTCCTCGTCGTCCAACAGCGGCGTGTCGGTGATCACCGCCACCTTGCGCCTGAACTACGATTCCAACCGCGCGCTGACCGAGATCACCACCCAGGTCAACTCGGTGCGCAACCAGCTGCCGCAGCAGGCGCAGCAGCCGGTGCTGACGGTGCAGACCGGCCAGACCACCGACGCCATGTACATGGGCTTCTACAGCGATACGCTGCCGACCAACAATGTCACCGACTTCCTGGCGCGCGTGGTCAAACCGAAACTGGACTCGATCCAGGGCGTGCAGACCGCCGAGCTGCTGGGCGCGCGCCAGTTCGCGCTGCGCGCCTGGCTGGATGCCAACAAGATGGCGGCGCACGGCGTCACCGCCACCGACGTGAGCGCCGCGCTGGCGCAGAACAACTACCTGACCGGCCTGGGCGCCACCAAGGGCCAGATGGTGACCGTGCCGCTGACCGCCGGCACCGACCTGCACACGGTCGAGGAGTTCAAAGCGCTGGCCATCAAGCAGACCGGCGGCGCCATCGTCCACCTGGAGGACATCGCCACCGTCACGCTGGGGTCGGAAAACTATGACTTCAACGTCGCCTTCAGCGGCGTGCGCTCGGTGTTCATCGGCATCAAGGTGGCGCCCGAGGCCAACATCCTCGACGTGGCCAAGCGCGTCCGGGGCGCCTTCCCGCCGATCAAGGAACAGCTGCCGAACGGCCTGACCGGCGAGATCGTCTACGACTCGACCGAGTTCATCAACACCTCGATCGACGAAGTGGTCAAGACCCTGGTCGAGGCGCTGGTCATCGTCACCATCGTCATCTACCTGTTCCTGGGCAGCTTGCGCGCGGTGATCGTGCCGGTGATCGCGATGCCGCTGTCGCTGATCGGCACCTTCTTCGTGATGCTGATGCTGGGCTACTCGATCAACCTCTTGACCCTGCTGGCCATCGTGCTGGCGATCGGCCTGGTGGTGGACGACGCCATCATCGTGGTGGAGAACGTCGACCGCCACATGAAGGAGGGCATCAAGCCCTACGACGCCGCCATCATGGCCGCGCGCGAGCTGGGCAGCCCGATCCTGGCGATGACGGTGGTGCTGATCGCGGTGTACGTGCCGATCGGCTTCCAGGGCGGCCTGACCGGCGCGCTGTTCACCGAGTTCGCCTTCACGCTGGCCGGCGCGGTGGCGGTGTCGGGCATTGTCGCGCTGACCCTGTCGCCGATGATGTGCGGCCACTTCTTCGATGCCAAGCAGGATGAGGGAAAATTCGTCAAGGCCATCGACAAGGTGTTCGAGAAGGTCCACAACGGCTACCTGCGCCTGCTGCACAGCCTGCTCAACACCTGGCCGGTGCTGATCGTCATGGGCCTGATCCTCAGTCTGCTGCTGGGCCTGATGTTCAAGATGTCGCAGTCCGAACTGGCGCCGGAAGAGGACCAGGGCATCGTGCTGTCGCAAGTGGTCGGCGCGCCGACCGCCACCTCGGACCAGATGCAGGCCTACGCCAAGCAGATCTTCGACATCTCGCACGCGCTGCCCGAGTACGAGCAGATGTTCCAGATCACCGGCGTGCCGACCACCAATTCCGGCATCGGCGGCGTGCTGTTCAAGTCGTGGGACAAGCGTAGCCGCTCGGCGCACGAGATCCAGCAGGACTTGCAGGAAAAATGGAGTCATGTGGCCGGCGGCCGCGTGGCGGCGTTCCAGTTCCCGGCGCTGCCGGGCAGCTCCGGCTTGCCGGTGCAGTTCGTCATCACCACCACCGAGCCGTTCGAGAACCTCAACACGGTGGCGCAGGCGGTGCTGGACAAGGCGCGCAAGGACAACAAGTTCTACTTCGCCGATGTCGACCTGAAGATCGATTCGCCGCAGGCGCGCGTCGAGGTCGACCGCGACAAGCTGGCCACCCTGGGCCTGACGCAGCAGGACTTCGGCAACGCCATGGGCGCGGCGCTGGGCGGCGGCTACGTCAACTATTTCTCGATCGCCGGCCGTTCGTACAAGGTGATCCCGCAGGTGCAGCAGGTCGACCGCCTCAACCCGTCCGACGTGCTGGACTTCTACATCAAGACCCCGAGCGGCGCCATGATCCCGGCCAGCACCGTGGCCAGCATCAAGTACAGCGTGCAGCCGGAATCGGTGACCCGCTTCCAGCAGCTGAACTCGGCGACCATTTCCGGCGTCACCGGCGCCTCGCAGGGCGAGATCCTGGAATACCTGCGCAACGCCGTCAAGGAAGTCGCGCCGTCGGGCTACACGGTCGACTACTCGGGTGGTTCGCGCCAGTTCATGAGCGAATCGGGCGGCTTCGTGTTGACCATGGCGTTCGCCGTCATCATCGTGTTCCTGGCGCTGGCGGCGCAGTTCGAGAGCTTCCGCGATCCGATCGTGATCCTGTTCTCGGTGCCGATGGCGCTGTTCGGCGCGATGACCTTCATCTTCCTCGGCTACGCCTCGATCAACATCTACACCCAGGTCGGCCTGGTGACGCTGATGGGCCTCATTTCCAAGCACGGCATCCTGATCGTGGAAGTGGCCAACCATTTGCGCGCGGCCGGCAAGAGCAAGCGCGAGGCGATCGAGGAAGCTGCCGCCACCCGTCTGCGTCCCATCCTGATGACGACCGCGGCGATGGTGTTCGGCGTGGTGCCGCTGGTGGTGGCCTCGGGCGCCGGCGCGGCCGGCCGCCACGCGATGGGTCTGGTGATCTTCACCGGCTTGTCGATCGGCACCTTGTTCACGCTGTTCGTGGTGCCGGCCATGTATATGTTCCTGTCCGGCCAGCACAAAGCCGAACCGCAGGCCGAACCGCATGGCGGCGCGGCGCCGGCCCACACCGCCGGGCAGCCGACCTGAAGCCGGGTGCGATGTCCGCCGTGGACCAGGCAACGGCGCGCCGCTTCGGCTGGCTGAACGGCCGGCGCAAGCGCAGCATGGAAGAAGTGATACTGATGTTGCTGTGCGCGCTGTGCGTGCCCAGCATCCTGCCGTTCGGGATCTACCGCCTGATGCAGCAGCAGTGGATGTCGGCTGCAGTCGACATGGCGTTGGTGCTGGCCATGCTGGCGGTGATCGTGCACGTATGGCGCACCGGCGGCCACCGGGTCGCCAGCTTCTGCGTCACGCTGTTCTATTCGGCCGGCATGCTGGCCACGGTGTACCTGCGCGGCGTGTCGCTGATCTACTGGGTCTATCCGACCATGATCGCCTGCTACTTCGTGCTGCGTCCCGGCTTGGCGGTGGCGATCAACAGCGTCTCGCTGGCGGCGCTGGTGGTGATCCTGCTGTCGCAGCTGGCGGTGCTGAACCTGCTGACCATCGTCGTCACCATCGGCCTGGTCAACCTGTTCGCCTACATCTTCGCCTATCGCACGGGCGCGCAGAACAAGGCCCTGCACACCGAGGTGGAGCTGGACTTCCTGACCGGGGTCGGCAACCGCCGTTCGCTGGACCGCAAGCTGGCCGACCACGCCGACGAACGCCGTCCGCACCTGCCGTCCTGCCTGCTGTTGCTGGACCTGGACCACTTCAAGCAGGTCAACGATCTGCACGGCCACGCGGCCGGCGACCAGGCGCTAATACGGCTGTGCGAGGTGATGCGCCTGCATACACGCTCGAGCGACCGCATCTTCCGCTATGGCGGCGAGGAGTTCGCCGTCATCGCCAACGGCGCGGAGCTGGACGCGGCCAGCCGCCTGGCCGAGAACCTGCGGGCCGCGGTGGCTGCGGCCAAGCTGATCGACGGCCATCCGCTGACGATCTCGATCGGCGTGGCGTTCATGGACAAGCGCCGCGCGCCGGCCGACTGGCTGATGCAAGCGGACAAGATGCTGTACGCGGCCAAACAGGGCGGGCGCAACGCCGTCCGCGTGGCCGCCGGCGATGCGGCCGGCGTGGAGCAAGCATGAGGAACACCATCCTTGCGGGCGTGTTGGCGGCCATGCCGCTGGCCGCCTGGTCTTTGCCAGAAGCGCCGCCGGCGCCAGCAAAGGCGCCGCCCGCACCGTTGGCGGGCGACCTGAGCCTGCCACCCGCCTTGTCAGACGAGATGATACGCAAGGCGGTGCGCGCCACCATCGTTGAAGATCCGCATCCGGTCGACACGGCGAACCGCGCGGTGGGCGCCTTCAGCAGCGCTGCGCCGAGCATGCATGACACGATGACGGCCGCCTTCGAGCAGGCCAAGGTGCCCGATTGCCTGCACGGCGACGCGCTCAAGCTGCAGCCGGCGCACATCGGCCCGATCGCCGTGGTGGGGCCTTACTCGCTGCCGTGGGTGATCGCGGCGGTGATACGGGGTAAATGCAACTGAGGTGTCAGAACGGCTTCACGCCGATCAGCATCTGGTGCAGCCAGTGGGCGAACAGCACCGAAACGCCGATGCCGATCACCACCGTGACGGCCGTCGCCACGCCCTTGCCAGGCGGGTAGACGGTGCCAGCGGCGGCATCGCGCCGGCGGGCGGTGCGGAACAGCAGCACCGACCACACCAGGAAACTGCCGAACAGGATGATGTCGTGCAGCGTGCCGTTGGCCAGCAGGTGGGCCAGCGCCCAGACCTTGACGGCCAGCGTCATCGGATGATGCAGGCGCGCCTTGATGCCGTTGCCCGGCACATAGGCCGCCACCAGCAGGATGAAGGACAGCACCATCAGCGGCGCGGCGATGTGCGCCATGTAGCGCGGCGGCGACCACACCACCACCGGCTGCTGGCGCGCCAGGCTGTAGCCCCAGATGATCAGCCCGAAGCCGGCCAGCGACGCCAGCGAATACAAACCCTTCCAGCCGTTCTCGCCCAAGCGCGCGCGCATCGCGTTGCGCCAGTCGTCGGCGAAGATGCGGACCGAATGCAGCCCGAGGAAAATCAGCAAACCCAATATCAGCAGCGTCATCAGCACATCCTAGTTATGTCCGAATAGGACCTTGAATAGAAGAACAGAAGCTTGAATGGAGAAACCAGCCCAAAGAATAGTACCTTGAAATGAAGGAAGTAGACATCCAATGTGCCGATTCCCCACTACCGTCCCTTTCGAACTTGCGGTTAGCCTCGCACCGGGTCATCGTCGCCAGGATATCGATAGAAAGCATGAGCTTCCGATCGCATCCCACGTATTGGACCGGCAGCTATGGTTTTCCAAACTTTTCAGCGACAATCCTAAGAGCCACCAGATAAACTAGGGCAATTAACAGAAGGATGGCTCCATGTGGTACAGCACTTTTCAAAGGGGCATGTAGAAAGCCAAGCAACGCTACTCCAATAATGTAAATATGATTTTTTCGCATGCTATCGCTCACATGGCGTTGTTGTATAAATCCTGCGGCAACCAATGCTAACGTTTATGCGCAACAGTTGGTGCCGCAGGGCTGTTAACTTCGGACGAACTTGCGTAGATGCAGGTCTTTTGCCGGGCTGATCGCCAGACGTGATGTGACGATCTCTGGATAGGGCGATACGTGTGGCATTGGGAAGCTGAGGTCGAGGCCGTCAAGCGTGGCCGACCACACGTCTACGCCGACGCGATCATCCAGATGCTGTTCGGACTCAAGCAGGTGTTTCGCCTGCCGCTGCGCGCGCTGCAGGGTTTCGCGGCGCACATGAACAAGCTCGCCTTCGCCGATCTGTCGGTGCCCAACTACACGACGCTGTGCCGGCGCGCATGGGATCTCGACGTCGTGCTGCCGGTCTTGTGCAGCGGTGAGCCGCTGCACCTGGTGGACGGCTGCACCGGTCTGAAGGTGTTTGGCGAGGGCGAACGGAAAGTGTGCAAGCACGGTTATTCCAAGCGCCGCACCCGGCGTGAGGTGCATCTGGCGATGGACGCGAACACCGGCCAGTTTTTGCGCCGCGCTGATGACGCGCCAGGACGTTGGCGGTGGCGAGGTGTTGCCCGAGTCGCTCGACCAGTTCCCGGCCAATACGCCAATCGGCGTCGTCGGCGGCGATGGCGCGTATGACACCCGGCAATGCCATGCGGCGATTGCTGCACGCAGGACAACACCATCGATCCCGCCACGCGATGGTGCGGTGCGCCGTTCGAAACGAACACCCCGCGCGGCTTGGCGCAACGGCGCGATCGATGTCATCGGCCAAAGCAGTCGGCCGGACTGGAAGAAGGGCTGCGGATATCACCGAGGTAGCCATTCGGGCGGGCGTGCTCAGTCGCATGACCTCGCCGGCGTGCCCTCAGTCCGTCCGTATCGCGCGAATTCATAGGGAAAGGGGAAATCCCAGTTAGACTCGATTTATGCCAACAACGCCCATTTTTTCGTGGATAATTGGTGGTGCTATTTTCTAATAGCCGTTTGTTTTGGCTCTATGCCGTTTTCAGTGGAAATTGACATCAGGCGAAGTGGCGCGTAACGCCATGTTCGCGCGGCACGGCGGCGAGCAGCGGATTGGACGGCAGGTGTTTGAGCTTGGCCATGCGTAAGTAAGC
>NZ_JAHTGR010000187.1:0-296 GCF_019166075.1 Duganella violaceipulchra
AGAAATGGTCGTCGCGGCCGACCTGTTCCAGGCCCAGCAGCTCGGCCCAGACGGCGGCCAGCATGGTCTCGGCCGGGCCCTGCGGGGCCTGGTAGCGGCGCGCCGCGACGGCGTCCTGGCCGGGGGCTGGCAGGGCGTTGCGATCGAGCTTGCCGTTCGGGGTCAGCGGCAACGCCTCCAGCACCACGTAGGCGGCCGGCAGCATGTAGTCGGCCAGCCGGGTCGCCAGCGCGGCGCGCAGCGTGGCCGGGTCGAGCGCGGCGGCAGATTCCTGCGCGCCGGCCTCGGCCACCAGA
>NZ_JAHTGR010000188.1:0-294 GCF_019166075.1 Duganella violaceipulchra
TGGTCAGGCCGACGATGTCGGCGGTCTCGATGGCGCCGATGGCGTTGCTGCTCAGCGCGGCAACCTGGGCCGAAGCCAGGCTGCTCAGCTGGGCCGAGGTCAGCGCGACGACCTGGTTGGTGGTCAGTGCGGCGATGCCGGCGGTGCTCAGCGCGGCCAGCGAGGCGGTGGCCAGGTTGTTGACCTGGGCGGTGGTCAGCGCGGCAACTTGCGCCGAGCTCAGCGCGGCGATGCCGGCGGTCTTGATGGCCGACAGGTCAGCCGTTTCCAGCGCGGCGATGGCGTTGCTCGACA
>NZ_JAHTGR010000189.1:0-289 GCF_019166075.1 Duganella violaceipulchra
GTGCTCAGCGAGCTTGCCTGGGCGGTGGTCAGCGCGACGATCTGGTTGGTGGTCAAACCGGATACGGCGGCGGTGCTCAGCGCGGCGATCTGGTTGGTCGACAGCGCGGCAACCTGCGCCGTGGCCAAGCCCACCAGCTGGGCGCTGCGCAAGGCGGCGACATTCGCGGTGGTCAGGCCGACGATGTCGGCGGTCTCGATGGCGCCGATGGCGTTGCTGCTCAGCGCGGCAACCTGGGCCGAAGCCAGGCTGCTCAGCTGGGCCGAGGTCAGCGCGACGACCTGGTTGG
>NZ_JAHTGR010000190.1:0-283 GCF_019166075.1 Duganella violaceipulchra
TAGCCGTTGTTGACCACCAGCTTGTGCACCGCGCGATGCGGCACCGCCACCCCTTTCGGCGTGCCGGCCGAGCCGGAGGTGTACATCACATAGGCGGCGCTCCCGCTATCGCAGGCCAGGCCCGGATTGGCGTCGCCGTGGGCGGCGATGCGCGCGTCATCGAGCAGCAGCTGCGGCAGCGCCGCCGGCAGCGCCAGCGTCCGCGCCGCCAGCACCAGCCTGGCGCCGCAGTCGGCCAGCATCGCCGCCTGGCGGGCCGGCGGCAGCACCGCGTCCAGCGGCA
>NZ_JAHTGR010000191.1:0-283 GCF_019166075.1 Duganella violaceipulchra
TGCCGCTGGACGCGGTGCTGCCGCCGGCCCGCCAGGCGGCGATGCTGGCCGACTGCGGCGCCAGGCTGGTGCTGGCGGCGCGGACGCTGGCGCTGCCGGCGGCGCTGCCGCAGCTGCTGCTCGATGATGCGCGCATCGCCGCCCACGGCGACGCCGATCCGGGCCTGGCCTGCGATAGCGGGAGCGCCGCCTATGTGATGTACACCTCCGGCTCGGCCGGCACGCCGAAAGGGGTGGCGGTGCCGCATCGCGCGGTGCACAAGCTGGTGGTCAACAACGGCTA
>NZ_JAHTGR010000192.1:0-282 GCF_019166075.1 Duganella violaceipulchra
CCGGATCCGTTCAGTGCGCAGGCGGAAGCGCGGCTATACAAGAGCGGCGACCTGGGCCGCTGGTTAGCCGATGGCAACATCGAGTATGTAGGAAGGAACGACTTCCAGGTCAAGATCCATGGTTTCCGGATTGAGCTGGGCGAAATCGAAGCCAGGCTGGCGGCCTGCGAAGGCGTGCGCGATGCGATTGTGATCGCACGCGAAGACCAGCCGGGCGACAAGCGGCTGGTGGCGTACGTGATCGCGCAAGCAGGGGCGGAAGAAGGGGCCTTGTCGGCAACC
>NZ_JAHTGR010000193.1:0-282 GCF_019166075.1 Duganella violaceipulchra
TGACGCAGACGGGGATGCAAGAGCGCCTGCCGGCTGCGGCCGAAGCGGGATTGGCGATACCGGTGCTGCTGCTCGATGGCGCCGAAGACGGCGCGGCCATGGCGCGTCAAGCATCGCACAACCCCGACCCGGCGCAGCTGGGCTTGACGGCGCGGCACCTGGCGTATGTGATCTATACCTCGGGCTCGACTGGAGTGCCCAAGGGGGTGATGGTGGCACATCGCAGCGTGCTGCGATTGGTCATCAATAATCCCTATGTACATATCACCGCGAAGGATTGCT
>NZ_JAHTGR010000194.1:0-276 GCF_019166075.1 Duganella violaceipulchra
AGACGGGCTTGCAAGATCGGCTGCCGAATCCGGCTCAAGCAAATCGGGTCATGCCGGTGCTGCTGCTCGACGCAGAGGAAGACGGCGCAGCCATTGCTGGGCAAGCATCGCACAACCCCGACCCGGCGCTGCTGGGCTTGACGGCGCGACACCTGGCGTATGTGATCTATACCTCGGGCTCGACTGGAGTGCCCAAGGGGGTGATGGTGGCACATCGTAATACAGTTAATTTTGTGAATTGGGCCCAGGACGAATTTGCTATCGAAGTTCTGGATC
>NZ_JAHTGR010000195.1:0-276 GCF_019166075.1 Duganella violaceipulchra
GCGCGCTGCGGTACTGGCAGGTGAAGGCGATCGCGTTGGCATGCTCCTGCACCGTCAGCTCGAACTCGACCTTGACATCGAGTTCGGCCTCCGAATGATGCGCCGCGCCGTTCTCCAGCGGCAGCTGTTCGTCGAGGAAGTTGAGCACGTTGAACAGCACCGGCGTGACCGGGAACTGGTTGGCCGGACGCGGCAGGTCGAGTTCCTCGATCAGCTGCTCGAACGGATATTGCTGGTGTTCCAGCGCCTGCAGCGCGATCTCCTTGCTCAGCGCCA
>NZ_JAHTGR010000196.1:0-272 GCF_019166075.1 Duganella violaceipulchra
GCTGCCGGCGCCGGACAAGAGCGCCGTCGTCAGCCGTGCCTACGAGGCGCCGCAAGGAGAGATTGAAGAAGCGCTCGCGCAGATCTGGCAAGACTTGCTGGGGTTGGCGCGAATCGGGCGGCACGACCACTTCTTCGAGATGGGCGGACACTCGCTGATGGCAGTGCAACTGGTGTCGCGCCTGCGGCAAGTGCTGGATGTCGAAGTCGCCCTGCGCGACCTGTTTGCGCAACCGACGCTGGCAGGCCTGGCCAGCGTCGTCAGCCAAGCGC
>NZ_JAHTGR010000019.1:0-122632 GCF_019166075.1 Duganella violaceipulchra
GACACGAGCTCTGCCGTAACGAATGCTACGGCAGAGCTCGTGTCCGAATGTCAGACTTGACCCCCGCGGTTTTGTGCATCACAGAAAGACGTTGGCCATGCCGAGGGCGCCGTCGTCCTTGACCAGCTCGTAGCAGCGGCAGGACGCCGCCTCCAGCCCGGCCGAATCGAGGATCTCGATGTTGCCCCGGCTGTAGCTGATCAGCTTCTGGTTTTGCAGCGCGCTGGCGGCCTTGGTCACGCCCACCCGGCGCACGCCCAGCGCGTGCGCGAGGAATTCGTGGGTCAGGTGGAATTTCTCCGATTGCAGCCGGTCGCGCGTGATCAGCAGCGAGCGCGCCAGGCGCGCCTCCAGCACGTGAAAGCGGCTGCACACGGCGATCTGGATCGCCTGCGCCAGCAAGGTGTCGGTGTAGCGGTACAGCAGCCGCTGCAGCGAGGCGGTGCGCTTGAACTCGGCGCGAAAGGCGGCCGCGTCGATACGGCTGGCGCGGCCGGCGCGCTGCACCACGGCGCGCACCAGCGCCTGCCCATGGCCCAGCGCCACCGACGCGCCTATCATGCCCTCCTGTCCCACCGACCCCACCTCCAGCGTCATGCGCCCTTCGGCCACCGCCAGCAGCGAGATCAGGCAGCCGACCGGAAAGTAAATGTGGTCGACGGTCTGGCCCGGCTCATACAGCACCTGGCCCGCTTCCAGCCGGACCGTGTCGCACAAGGCCAACAGCCGTGCACGGTCGTCGTCTGGCAGGCCGGACAGCAAGCGGTTCAGCACGGGCCTGGCCTGCGCCCTGTCGTCGTCGGAAAAAATGGAGGGATGGGTATGCATGGGATCAGCGTAAAGGCTGCGATTTGCCCTGTATGTACGGTGACGCACGGAAGCAAGACAAGTCTTCAGGGAAAATCCGGGCTGTAATCCACTATTCCAACCAAACAGGACATACATCATGGACACCCCAAGCAGCAAACCATCACTCCACCCTATCATGGTCATCGCCGCCGTCGCGGTGGTGCTGTTCTGCGGCGTCGGCAGCGCCGCCATCATGGGCTGGCTGCCGACTTCCAGCGCCACGGTGCCAGGCGCCGCGGCCATGCCGGGCCAGCTGTCGTCGGTGCCGGCGGCCGAACCGCAGCAACCGCCACAACACTCGCAGCAATCGCAGCAGGCCGGCTACGCCAACAACGCCGCACCGTCCCAGGGCTCATATCCGGCGCAGCAACAGCAAGAACAGGTCGCGCAACAGGGCCCGGCCGTTTGCAACAGCTGCGGCGTGGTGGAGTCGGTGCGCTCGATCGAACACCGCGGCCAGGGTAGCGGCGTGGGCGCGGCGGGCGGCGCCATCCTGGGCGGCCTGCTGGGCAACCAGGTCGGCAGCGGCCACGGCCGTCAACTGGCCACCGTGGCCGGCGCGGTCGGCGGCGCCGTGGCCGGCAACCAGGTCGAAGGCAATATGAAAACCACGCACAGCTGGGAGATCGTGGTGCGCATGGACAATGGCAAGAAGCGCGTGCTGCACCAGTCGGCGCAGCCGCAATGGCGTTCGGGCGACCAGGTCAAAGTCGTCAACGGCCAGTTGCATTCCGCTTAAGTACGATACCGTACAGAAGGCCGCTCCGGCTTTGCAGATAATGGCTACAAGATACGAACATGGCAACGGAGGTTGCAGGTTCGAGATCGTAATCGATGACCAACATGGACGTCGCATAACAACTTGAGGAGAGAATCATGCTCTATACCATCGCTGTCGTTTTGCTTATCCTGTGGCTGCTGGGCCTGGTCACTTCCTACACCATCGGCGGATTTATCCACATCCTGCTGGTCGTTGCTATCATCATGGTGCTGCTGCGCCTGATTAGCGGACGCGGCGTGTAGCGCCGCCCCGGCAAGCCTTCGCAGCGGCGCTCCACTCGACGGTGGCGCGCCGTTTTTCATTTTCAGGAGATCACATGAAGCGATTGATCATTTCCCTGGCCGTGCTGGCCAGCGTGCAGGCATCGGCCCAGAACATCAAGCCGGGCCTGTGGGAGCTGAGCAACAAGGTCAAGACCGGCAATGCGCAGGCCGACCAGGCGATGAGCATGGCGCTCAAGCAGCTGGCCAAGCTGCCACCCGAGCAGCGCGCGCAGATGGAGGCGATGATGAAGCAGAACGGCGCCTCCATGCCCACCGCCGGCGGCGACGGCGCCATGGTCATCAAGGCCTGCGTCACGCCCGAGATGGCGGCGAAAAAAGAACTGCCGATGAACCAGCAGGGCAAGTGCACGTCGAAGAGCGATCCGGTGGCGGGCGGCCTGAACATTTCGTTCAGCTGCACCGACCCGGCCTCCAGCGGCAGCGGCACGCTGCGCTTCAACGGCGACAGCGCCTACGTGATGAACATGAACATCAACAGCGAGGCCGGCGGCAAGCCGCAGGCGGTGCAGGTGGAATCGACCGGACGCTGGCTGGGCGCCAGCTGTCCGGCCCGCTCAAACTGATCACTCGCCGTCGCTGAACGCCATGTAGCGCTGGAAGGCCAGCGTGGCGATCGGCCCCACTGGCAGGCTGCGCGCTTCATAGCGGATGCAGGGCGTGACCTTGCCGTAGTTGCCGGTGTTGAAGATCTCGACGGCCGTCTCCAACTCGTCGGGACGCACCGAGCGTTCCTCGACCGCGATGCCCTCCTTGGCCAGCAAGGCGATCACGCGCGCGCGGGTGATGCCGGACAGGAAGGTGCCGTTGGCCACCGGCGTCACCACCTTGCCTTCGGGCGTGACCAGGAACAGATTGGCCGATGCGAACTCGGCCACGTTGCCGGCGTTGTCGCACACCACCGCGTTGTCGAAGCCGCGCTGCTGCGCTTCGCGGATCGCCTTGCTGGTGTTGGCGTACAGCGCCGAAGCCTTGGCGTCGGTCGGCGCCATCGACGGGTCCGGGCGGCGCAGCGCCGTCAGGCAGGCCGAGAAGCCGGTGAACGGCGGCATAGCCGCATCGAACAGGGTCAGCGCGAAGGCGCTCTTTTCCGGCAGCGGCACCAGCAGGCCGTCGGTGCCGAACACCAGCGGCCGCACGTACAGCTCGGCTTCCGCCGGGAACTTGGCCACGCCCTCGCGCACCAGCTGTTCCATCTCGTCGACGCTCAGCGGGCACACCAGGCCGACCCGCTCCGACGAGGTGATCACGCGTTGCAGGTGCAGGCGCAGGTCCGGCATGTGGCCGCGTATCGAGCGCGCGCCGTCGAACACGGACGAGCCCAGCCATACGCTGTGATCCATCGCGCCAAACAAAGGGGTGTTGCCTTCGGACCAGCCGCCGTTGAAGTAAGTCAGATACATGCTTGTTCCTGATGATCAGTAAAACAAGCAATTTATCACGGATCAGAAGGAGTGGCGCAGGCCGATGGTGATGGCGCGGTCGCCGTGGCCAGGGGCGCTGGCGTTGCCGACCGTGTAGCCGGCGCCGTTGCGGTTCTGGATGCGCGCGAACGAGGCGTAGAAGTCGGTGCGGCGCGACAGCGCGTAACTGGCGCCGACGGCGATCTGGTTGGCGTCGCGGTTGGCGGCGCTGCGGTCGTCCTTGTGGATGTAGGACGCCAGCCAGGTGGTGGCGCCCATCGGCACCGCGATGCCGACCAGCACATCGCGGCTGTTATTGGACGGCATGCTCTGCACCACCGCGCCGTAGGGGTTGGACATGTCCCACGGCGAGCTGCCGTTGCCCCGGCTGTGGCCGTAGGCGGCGTAGCCGACGAAGCGACCGAAGTCGAGATTGGCCGCCACCAGCGTATTGCTGGCCGACTGGTCGACCGCCGGCGTGGTGCCGTCGGCGTCCAGCAGGTTGTCCTTGCGCTGGTGGGTGATGCGCAGGGTGGCGGCGCCGTTGGCATAGCCGATGGTGGCGCCGTAGGCGCGGTTGACCTTGCTGTTGTACGGCGACTCGCCGAAGCTATAGATGGCCGCGCCGGTCCAGCCGCCCCGGCTGCGCGGCGACTGGTATTTGATCGTGTTGTCGTAGCGCTGCGTGGTGGTGCCGACCAGGTTGGCCGCGTTGCCGGCCATGCCGCCGTGGAAGGGATCGGCGACGTCGATCAGCGTCTCGTAGACCAGGTTGTACTGCCGGCCCAGGGTGAGCATGCCCAGCGGGCCGTCCAGCCCGACATACGCCTGGCGGCCGAACAGCTTGCCGTTCTGGTCGGAGGCGCCGCTATCGTTGAGGATGCCCGCCTCCAGCGTGTAGACCGCCGCCGTGCCGCCGCCCAGTTCCTCGCGCCCGCGCACGCCCAGCCGCGAACCGGACGCGATGCCGCTGTCGAGCCTGGCGGGCGCGCATGCGCCGCCGCAGCCGCGTTCGGCCACCACGCCGGCGTCGAGCAGGCCATACACCTGCACCGGCGACGCCGTCTGCGCCGCCACCGACAGCGGACAGGTCAAGAACAGCACGTAAAGGGAGGGTTTCATAAGCCCCATCCTAGGACAGCGGGCGCAACATCTCTGTGCGCAGCGCCACGTTTCCGACATATTTTGCGGCTACTTGGTTTATAGTGACATTTCATCATGCGAAAGGCGGTCACCATGCAAGCCCTGTATGACGGCAAGCGTTGCTCCCCGAGCGAAGCATTGGACCTGCTGCGCGACGGCGACACCATCATCGTCCCCTGCGGCGCCGGCGAGCCGCCCGCGCTGCTGCATGCCTTGTCCGACCAGCGCACCCGCTTCCACGACGTCAAGGTGGCGCAGATCCTGGCGATGCGCAAATACGCCTACTTCGATTGCGACACCGCCCACCATGTGCGCCACGTGGCGCTGTTCTTCGGCGGCGCCTCGCGCGCGGCCGGCCAGGCGGGCTGGGCCGATTTCGTCCCCGCGTATTTCTCCGAGCTGCCGGCGCTGATCGAGCGCGAGCTGCTGGCGGCCGACGTAGTGTTCTCGATGGCCGCGCCGATGGACGAGCACGGCAACTTCGCGCTCAGCCTGGGCGCCGACTACACGATGGCCGCCATCCGCAAGGCGCGCGCGATCGTGCTGGAGGTCAATCCCAACGTGCCGTATGCGCACGGCCAGTGCCACGTCCACATCTCGCAGGTGACGGCGCTGGTGGAAAGCGGCGAGCCGGTGATCGAAGTGGGCCTGCCGACGATCGGCCCGGTGCAGGAAGCTATCGGCCGCCATGTGGCGGCGATGATCGAGGACGGCTCGACCTTGCAGATCGGCTACGGCGGCATTCCCGACGCGGTGGTGATGCAGCTGACCGGCAAGCACGACCTGGGCGTCCACACCGAGATGATCGGCGACGGCATCCTCAAGCTGGTCGAATCGGGCGCCGTCAACAACAGCCGCAAGAGCTGGCTGCCGGGCCGCATGGTGGCCACCTTCGCGCTCGGTTCGCGCAAGCTGTACGACTTCATGCACCACAACCCGATGCTGGAGATGCACCCGGTCAGCTACACCAACGATCCCTACCTGGCCGGCCAGAACGACCAGCTGGTGGCGATCAACGCCAGCCTGCAGGTCGACCTGCTGGGCCAGTGCGGCTCCGAGAGCCTGGCCCACCTGCCCTATTCCGGCACCGGCGGCCAGGTCGACTTCGTGCGCGCGGCCAACCGCTCGCGCGGCGGCAAGGCCTTCATCGTGCTGCCGTCCACCGCCCGGGAGGGATCGATCTCGCGCATCGTGCCGACCTTGACGGCGGGCACCCACGTCACCACCGGCAAGAACGACGTCAACTACGTGGTCACCGAATACGGCGTGGCCCAGCTGCGCGGCAAGTCCGCCCACCAGCGGGCCGAGGCGCTGATCGGCATCGCCCATCCCGACTTCCGCGCCGAACTGCGCCAGCAGGCCCGCAAGATCTTGCTTTGCAACTAGCTGAATTTCCGGGTGGACAGGCAACGTTCGCCAGCGCACATACTTGCCAGACTTATACGTCTATACTGCGGTTTTGTCCCTACGCGGTCCGCCCGCCTTACGCATGCTAGAAATTCTCGAACGCATCGACGCAGACAGCAGCGACATCGGCCTGATGGTCGAGCTGTTCAACACCCTGCGTCCCCGACGCGCCAGCGACGGCGCCCGCGCCACCGCCAATGTGCGCACCCTGTGCCAGCTATTGAAAGGCAATCCGGCGCACGCGCTGGCCTTGCGCCGCTACGCGTGCAAGCTGCTGGCCAGCCGCCGCCACGCCAGCCTGTACACCGAGATCGGCGTGCTGTCGAACGACGGCTTCTTCACCGAACTGAAACGCCGCATCGCCTACCGCATCCTGCCACCCGCATTGGGCGAGATCTACCTCAGCGACGCGCTCGACCAGGTGGTGTATAAGCGCACCGACCACCTCTGGATCGCCGCCGTGCCGGCCGCCGACTGGCTGGCCCTGGTCGACGTGGTCGGCCTGCACCAGGAAGCGGACGCCGGCCCCAAGCTGATGCTGCCCGGCCTGCTCGAATCGATACGCACGCTGTCCTACCGCGTCAGCGCGATCGGCCTGGAACCCAAGCTGACCAATTTCCATACCGAGATCGAGACCTACGAATCGCCGTTCATGGTGCAGAACTACGAGGTCAACGCCTATCTCGACAGCTACCAGCGCATGCTGGCCGGCGACGAGGCGCCGCTGGACGACGCCCGCCACCTGCTGGTGATGCTGGACCAGTGCGACGTGGTGGTGGCCAAGATCCGCAAGCAGGCGCTGAGCCAGGGCACCAGCATCGCCCTGACCTATCTGCTGGTGACCTTGAGCCAGAGCATAGACCGCCTGCGCAAGCTGCTGTTCCTGGTCGACGTCAGCGGCGAGCTGCCGCTGATGCCGCCGGCCGACATCAAGCTGCTGGCAGAGATCCACGCGCCGCACCAGCAGGAAGGCCCGCCCAGCCCGCGCCGCGCCGCCGCCGTCGGCATGGCGCTGGAGCTGATCGAGGCGCACAACAACAAATACATGGTGCGCGACCTGATGCGCGACAACATCGACCTGTTGGCGCGCAACGTCACCGAGAACGCCAGCCACACGGGCGAGCACTACGTGGCCGACAGCCGCAAGGAACTGGGCGGCATGTTCGTGTCCTCGGCCGGCGCCGGCCTGGTGATCGGCTTCATGGCGCTGTTCAAGATCCTGATGTCCTACCTGCGCGCCGCGCCGCTGGTCGAAGCCTTCCTGTTCAGCATGAACTATTCGCTGGGCTTCATGTTCATCCACCTGCTGCACTTCACGGTGGCCACCAAGCAGCCGGCGATGACGGCCTCGCGCATCGCCGCCGGCCTGCACAGCAAGGACGGCCGCAACATCGACATCGACAGCATGGCCGAGCTGTGCAACAAGGTGATCCGCACGCAGAACATGGCGGTGCTGGGCAACCTGGCCACCGCCATCCCGACCGCCTGGCTGATCGCCATGGCCTGGCCCTTGATCACCGGCCACCACCTGGTGTCGCCGGAGAAGGCCATGCGCCTGCTGAGCGACATCGATCCCATCCACGGGCCGACCCTGGTGTACGCGGCCATCGCCGGCGTCTGCCTGTTCGTGGCCGGCCTGATCTCGGGCTACTACGACAACAAGGCGCTGTACACCCGCTGGGCGCAGCGCATCGCCCAGCTGCGCGGCCTGCGCTGGCTGCTGGGCCAGCAACGGCTGGACCGTTTGGGTGTGTACATGGAGAACAACCTGGGCGGCCTGATGGGGAACTTCTTCTTCGGCATCCTGCTCGGTGTGATGCCGCTGCTGGGCTTCCTGCTGGGCATGCCGCTGGACATCCGCCACGTCACCTTCTCGTCCGCCAACTTTGCGACAGCGATGGTCGGACTGGACTACCATGTCAGCTGGCAACTAGTGCTGACCTCGGTAGCGGGCTTCCTGGCGATCGGCTCGGTCAACCTGCTGGTCAGCTTCGGGCTGGCGCTGTGGGTGGCGCTGCGCTCGCGCCAGGTGCGCTTCAAGCACGGCTGGCTGCTGGTGAAGGCGCTGGGCCGGCGTTTCCGCCAGGGGCCGGTGTCGTTCCTGTTCGGCTCGGCGGCGGAAGAAGCGGCGCAGCTGGCGCCGCCCGATGAACCGCTCACTCCTGAAAAGACCGTCAAATGAAAACCGCGCGCATGCGTTGCTGGCTGCCCCTCTCTCTGATGTGCTGGGGCTTGCTGGGCGCATGCGCGTCGCTGCCCAACGTGACGGCGATGAGCGGCCAGCTCGATCCGGCCGCCGTGCCCAGCGTCAAGGGCGTCCATGGCGACCTCAGCGCCGAGCGCGGCAAGGCCCTGCTGGCCAAGCGCTGGCCGAAAGGCTCGCTGGACATGCAGGCGCAAGCGGCGCTGGAGGAAGCGGCCACCGGCGTGCCCCTGATCGCCGGCAACAAGTGCACCCTGCTGTTCGACGGTCCGCAGACCATGGCCGAAATGCTCAAGGCCATCAACGCCGCGCGCAACAACATCAACCTGGAAACCTATATCTTCGACCAGGACGAGCTGGGCCTGAAGTTCGCCGACGCGCTGATAGAAAAACAGCGGCAAGGCGTGACCGTCAACATCCTGTACGACAGCGTCGGCACCCTGGGCGTGCCGGCCGAGTTCTTCAAGCGCATGCGCGAGGCCGGCATCCACCTGATCGAATTCAATCCGGTCAACCCGGCCAAGCTGAGCGGTGAAAGCTGGAAGCTCAACCAGCGCGACCACCGCAAGGTGCTGATCGTCGACGGCAAGATCGCCTTCACCGGCGGCATCAACATCAGCGCGACCTATGCCAAGAGTTCGCTGTTCCGCTCGTCCGCCAGGCCGACCGACAAATCGCAGGTGGGCTGGCGCGACACCCACGTCAAGGTCGAAGGGCCGGCCGTGCAGGCCTTCCAGTGGCTGTTCGTGCGCCAGTGGGCCACGCAGGACAAGGATGATTTGACGGAAGCGGACTACTTCCCGCAGCCGGTGATCGCCGGCGACAAGGTGGTGCGCGTGCTGGGCAGCGAGCCCGGCGGCAAGTTTGAGATCTACAAGGCCTACAACCTGGCGATCCAGCAAGCGAAGCAGAGCATCCACATCACCTCGGCCTACTTCGTGCCGGACCGTCAGACGGTGGACGCGCTGATGGCGGCGGCGCAGCGCGGGGTGGATGTCAAGATCGTGCTGCCGGGCGTCTCCGACAGCGGGCTGGTGTTCTACGCCGGCCACGCCTTCTACGACGACCTGCTGGGCAGCGGCGTCAAGATCCACCAGCTGAAGCTGGCGGTGCTGCACGCCAAGACCGCCGTCATCGACGGCAACTGGTCGACGGTCGGCTCGACCAACATCGACACCCGCAGCTTCCTGCACAACAGCGAGCTCAACGTGGTGATCATGGGCGACGCCTTCGGCGGCGAGATGGAGCGCGCCTTCCAGGAAGACCTGCGCGACTCGGTGCAGATCACGCCGGAAGCGTGGCGCCACCGTCCCTGGGCCGACCGCCTGCGCGAATTCGCCGCCCGCTTCATGAACTATTGGCTCTAACCACGGGGGTCAAGTCTGACATTCGGACACGAGCTCAACCGTAATGCGTCGTTACGGTTGAGCTCGTGTCCGAATGTCAGACTTGACCCCACCGGGTTTAGGCTTCGGCGGTGAGGGTCCATGCGCCGCCGCTGCGCTGGAAGCGCTCGGTGTGCGCCGGTTCGAAGCTGCCTGTTCCATCCACCCAGCTGTAGCGCTGCACCTCCACCTTGTCGTGCTCGACGCGGATGACGTTGAACGAATTCGTTTCGCCCCGTCCGCGCGTGGAGGTGGCGGTGCCGGCCTGCACCATCAAGGCCGCGTAGCCGCTGATCTCGTAGCGCTGCGCCGTGTTGTGCGCATGGCTGACGTGCAAATGCCCGGCCAGCAGCAAATCCACGCCGCACTCGGCGAACGCCCGCATCGCCAGCGGCGCGCGGTTGACCAGGTCGTTGTCGTCGAGCGCCTCCGGCATGTCGAAGGGGTGATGGGTGACGATGATGCGCGTCAGCTGCGACGCCATCGCGCTCATGCGGCGCTGGATCTGGTCGATCTGTTCGCGATTGATGCGGCCATCCTTGAACGTCAACGAACGCGCGGTGTTGATGCCCAGCACGGCGATCTCTTCATCCACGTATTCCGGCGTCAAGTCCAGCGTGACGTAGCGGGTGTACTTGCGCAATGGCGCCAGGAAGCGGCTGGCGACGTTGTACAGCGGGATGTCGTGATTGCCCGGCACCACGATCTGCGGCCCCGGCAAGGTATCGAGGAAGGCCCGCGCCGCCTTGAACTCTTCGGTCTTGGCACGCTGCGTCAGGTCGCCGGACACCACCACCACGTCCGGCGCCAGACTGGCGACCAGCGCTTGGAGCGGCCGCAGCAGTTTCTGGTCGACGCGGCCGAAATGCAGATCGGATAAATGGACGATGGTGCGCATGCTATCCCTCCTGGCCCGGTACGATGACGCTCAGCGCCGCCGCCCGCGAGCGGTAGCATAGCGGCGGCTTCATCAACGATACTTCGCCGTCGGTGGCGACCCGCATGTGATGGTGCAGCGTTTCGATGATCAACTCCGGCGCCGACAGCACGTCGAAATCGCGCGCCTCGCCCAGCTTGCCGAGCATGGCGTGCAAGCCATAGCGCAGCAGTCCCAGCCGGGTCGGTTTCTGCGCCACGTACAGGCACAGATTGCCGCTGTCGAGCCGCTCGCGCGCGCCCAGCGTCAGGCCCTGCAGGTATTCGTTGTTGCCGATGAAGACGAAGGGCGTGCGCCGCAGATGCTCCTCGCCATTGATCTTGAGCCGCACGCTCATGAACGGAAAGCGCCGCAGCGCCGCAAACAGCGCGCGGCCGAACGCCGGCCACTTGCTGCGGCCCAGATGGCGCTGCTGCTGTTCGCGGTCGCGCACGATGTCGGGATAGATGCCCAGGCCGGAGTTGTTGAGGAAGATGCGACCGTTGACTTCGCCCACGTCCACCTTGCACACCCTGCCCTGCACCACGTTGGCCACGGCCGCGTCGAGGTCCAGCGGTATCTTCAAATCCTTGGCGAAATGATTCAACGTACCCAGCGGCAGCACGCCCAGCCGCGTGGCGCTGCCGACCAGCGCCGACGCCACCGCGTTGATGGTGCCGTCGCCGCCGCCCGCCACCACCAGCGGCGCGCCGTCGGCCACGGCCTGCTCGACGCGCGCCACCATCTCCGCGCCGCTCTTGGCCAGCGTGATGTCCGGCTCAACGCCGTGGCTGCGGAATTTTTCCGCCAGCGCGGCGGTCCAGCCGCCGCAATAGCCCTGCCCGGCGCCGGCGTTGATGATAACGATGATGCTGTCCAGCGCGTTCTCCCGGAAATAGTTTATAACGTTCTGGCCTCGCGGCGCCGGCGCAGTGTCGAGATCGCCGTGATGCAGACCGCCAGCCACGCCACGCTCTCGGCCATGGCCGCCAGCACGTCGCTCAAATAGTGCGCGCCCAGATAGACGCGGCTCAATGCCACCAACAATACCATCAAGGCGCAGCCGAGCGCCGTCCCCAAGCGCACATGCCAGTGCGGACGGGCGATCACCAGATAGCTCGCCAGCAGACCGTAGAACAAGGTCGCGGCCGAGGTGTGGCCGCTGGGGAAGCTGTAGGTCATCAAGCTCACCAGCGGCTCGTCGAACGCCGGCCGGGCGCGCTGGAAGTGGTACTTCAGCGCCACGTTCAGCAGCGCGCCGCTGGGCACGGCCACCAGCAAGGCCAGCAACCAATAACGCGCCTGCACCCGCCAGAAATACCAGCCCAGCGCCGCCATCAGCACCACCATCCCGTAGCCTGTATGGGCCAGCGACACGCCCAGCATGAAGCTGGTCAGCGGCTCGAAGGCATGGGCATGGAACCAGTGCGCCACCTGCATGTCGAGCACGGTGATCGCCTCCTTGCCCATCACATCCTCGGCCAAGTCGCCGAACACCGCGGCGGCGGCCACCAGCAGCGCCAGGCCGGCGGTCAGGTGCAGGCCGAATTCGCCCCCAGGCGACAGTCTTGCTTCAATGAAACGTACGAATTTGCTGAAAATTTGGTGCTCCAAGGCCTCGCGCCGTGCAAGTTGGTGGAAAAACCACGAAAAAGCGAATTTACTGTTTATTTACACAGTACCTGTTTATTCATACAGTAGTTATGCTATTCTGAACTCCTCGTTAAACGCTACTCCCCACAAAGGAAATGTCATGACTACATTGCACAGCAGCTTTGGTTCCCGCTTCGGTCTCGAATATATGCCTACCTCGTTCCTGGTACGCATGGGCAAACGCGAAGTGCTGGTGTGCCGTGACTTCCGCAAGCGCTACTACGCGGTGAACCCGATCATGGAATGCGACACCGGCGTACAGGCAGGCCATCTGGAAGTGCTGATGTTCCGCCGCTGGCTGCTGATCCTGTCGAAGGCGCACTAATGGTTGCCGGTGCCAGTTGCCCGATCCAGTCGCAAGACAGGCCGGCCGATGCCGCGACCTCGCTCGCGCTCCTCACCTGGGTTTGGCAACTGGCGAGCCGTCATCAAACAGATTCGCCTCGTACCACAGCGTCACAAACAGAACCATCACAACCGGACCAATAAACAGTCCGACCAGGCCCAGGGTTTCGACCCCGCCCAGGATACCGAACAGTACGGCCAGGAACGGCAGCCGCGTGGCGTTGCCGATCATGCCCGGCCGTACAAAGTGATCCGCCACGAACAGCACGATGGTGCCCCAGACCGCAACCGCGATCGCCGCCGGCACCGCGCCGTTGAACGCCAGCACCGCAGCCGCGCTGACGAAAGCGATCGGCGCACCGAATGGAATGATCGCCAGGATGCCCGTCACCGCCGCCCACAGCGCGGGCGACGGCAGGCCTGCGAACGCGTAGCCGATGCCGATCAACACCCCTTCCGCCAGGCCCACCAGCACCAGGCCGTTGACGGTGGCGCGGATCGCCGTCGGGATTTTTTCAGCGTAGCGCGCCCAGCGCTGCTCGCTGAAGCAATGGCTGCCGATGGCGGTGATCTGGCGGTTCAGCGCCTCGCCGTCCTTGTAGAAGAAGAACAGGCACAGGAAGGCCAGGCCGAAGTCGACCAGCCGGTGCATGAAGCCGACGCCGGCCACCTTGATCATGTCGCTGGCCGAATGCAGACCGTTGATTTCACGCTCGGACAGCAGGTGCGACAGCCCGTGCGGCTGGCTCAGCGTGGCTTGCCACCAGTCGCTGAGCCATTCGCCGACCATGGGCAGATGCAGGACAAAAGCCGGCACCGGGATGCCGTCGGTGTTGGCGGTGACGATGTAGTTGGCCAGCTCCGGCGCCTGCTTGGCGGCCTGCGCCACGCCCAGCGACACCGGCACGATGAAGACGGCCGCGCAGATCAAGGTCAGCGCGGCGGCGGCCAGCACATCGTGGCGGCCGAAGCGCGCCCGTATGCGCTGGTACAGCGGCCATGTGGCCACGCACAGGATGCCGGCCCAGATCAGCGGCAGGAAGAAGCGATGCATGACAAACGCCGCCAGTGCGATCAAGGTCAGGGAAAAACAGGCACTGAGGATGTCGCGCTGGGTTTCGGTCATCGGAGTATCTCCTGGTAAATATTGGGGCTATGGTAAGCGCATTTTGCGCCACCGTAAGCGCTAGCTTGTCGTTTTAATTATTTTCTAAGCGTATTTCTATGCTTGTTCGCAGCGCATGCGCAGGAAGTCCCGCAGTTGCAGCACCGTCGGCGTGATCTGCGCGCGGTGCATGCACAGCATATTGAGCGGTGCCGGTTCGCCCAGTATGTCCGGCATCAGGATGTGCAGGCGCCCGCTGCGGATGTCGTCCGCCAGGTCCAGCCGCGATTTGTAGGCGATGCCCATGCCCGCCACCGCCCAGCGCCGCACCACGTCGGCGTCGTCGGCGCTGCGGTTGCCGCTGACGTGGATGGCCAGCGGCTCGGCGGCGGCGTTGCGGTAGAAACTCCAGCGGTCGTGGATCACCTCCTCCACCATGAAGCGCAGGCAGTTGTGGCGCAGCAGCTCGTTCAAATCCTTCAACTTCCCGTGCTGCCTGATGTAGTCCGGCGAGGCCACCAGCACGCGGCGATTGTCCGGCGCCAGCGGCAGCGCGACCAGGCTGGAATCCTCCTGCCGGCCGTAGCGGATGGCGATATCGACCGGCTGCCGGTACATGTCCGACACCCGGTCGCTGATGCTGAGCTGGAAGCTGACCTTGGGATACAGCGCCTGGAACTGGTCCAGCCAACCGACCATCATATTGCGGCCCAGGTCGGACGGCATCGAAATCTTCAACGTGCCGCCCAGCGTTTCCTGCCCTTGTATCAGCGCGTCGTGTCCTTCCTTCAGCAAGCGCAGCGCCTCGCGCGCGTGGCGCAGATAGTGCTCGCCATCCTCCGTCAATCGCAGCGAGCGCGTGGTGCGGGCGAACAGGCGAAAGCCCAGCTCGCCTTCCAGCCGCTTGACGGAGGCGCTGGCCAGCGCCGGCGATATCTCCAGCTCGCGCGCGGCGGCGGACAGGCTGCCCCGGTCGGCGGTACGGACAAAGACGGTCAAATCATCCAATCGCAGCACTATCAGCATTCCTTTGAAAGTGTTTCGCTATCCAGCCCCTTTTTCAAGGCTGCGAAATAAATGATGATACCCCTATCCCAACGCACCTGGAACATTCCCATGAAAGCCGTCGCCTACCGCAAGTCCCTCCCCATCACCGACGACGACGCCCTGATCGACATCGAACTGCCGGCGCCGCAAGCGGCCGGCCACGACTTGCTGGTCGAAGTGCGCGCCATCTCGGTCAATCCGGTGGACGTGAAGATCCGCGCCAACATGGCGCCGGCCGACGGCGACAGCAAAGTCATCGGCTGGGACGCGGCCGGCGTGGTCCAGGCAGTCGGCCCCGACGTCACGCTGTTCCAGCCGGGCGACGAAGTCTGGTACGCCGGCGCGCTGATGCGTCCAGGCACCAACAGCGAACTGCACCTGGTGGACGAACGCATCGTCGGCCACAAGCCCAAGAACCTGGACTTCGGCAAGGCCGCCGCGCTGCCGCTGACCGCCATCACCGCCTGGGAGCTGCTGTTCGAACGCCTGGAAGTGAGCCGCGACAAGGGTGTGCGCGGCCAGTCGCTGCTAGTGATCGGCGCGGCCGGCGGCGTCGGCTCCATTCTCGTGCAGCTGGCGCGCCAGCTGACCGGACTGACAGTGATCGGCACCGCCTCGCGTCCCGACACGGCGGCCTGGGTGCGGGAACTGGGCGCGCACCAGGTCATCGACCACAGCAAGCCGCTGAACGAAGAGATCGTCCGCCTCGGACTGCCACCGGTCACATATGTCGCCAGCCTGAACCAGACCGACCATCACTGGCCCGCCATCGCCGAACTGGTCGCGCCGCAAGGCAAGGTGGCGCTGATCGACGACCCGGCCGCCATCGACGTGCGCCTGCTGAAGCGCAAGAGCGTATCGCTGCATTGGGAGTTCATGTTCACCCGCTCGATGTTCGAGACGGCGGACATGCAGAAGCAGCATCAGCTGCTCAACGATGTGGCCCGGCTGGTGGAAACCGGCGTCATCAAGACCACGCTGGCCGAACGCTACGGCAAGATCAACGCCACCAACCTGAAGCGCGCCCACGCGCTGATCGAAAGCAACCGCGCCAAAGGCAAGATCGTGCTGGAAGGCTTCTAAACCGCCGACGCCTCGCCGCCGACGCCGGCAAGCTGCTGCACCTGTCGCGCGCGCAGCAAGGCCAGCGCAGTGTTGTCGTGCTCGGCCAGCGCGGCCTGCATGGTGCCGGCCGCAACGCACGAGTGCTCCAGTGTCCGCAAGAACAAGGCCTGCCGCCGGCGCAAGCCCGGCGACCGGTAGCCCAACTGGTCGAACATGCGGCCGACGTCGATGCAGTAGCTGCGCAGGTCCCACATGGTGCTCTTGGTGATCTCGATATCGTTGCGCATGCTGAGGTCGACGTCGATCAACTCCATCTTCGCCGTGCCGTCGCCGGAGTAGGCGCGGATCGTCGGCAGCCATTGTTCAAACTTGCCGGCGATGCGTTGAATGCGGACGATCTTCTGGTCCAGCATGCGGCAATAGTGCCAGCACAGCCAGCACACGGGCAGCCGCGCCAGCATGCGCGGCAGGCCAACCGATTGCAAAGTGAGTTCGAGTTTCCGGACGGCATCGAGCAATCGACGCGTGCTGTCGCTGACGGACGGGAAAGACATGATGGGCGCTCCTGGAGGAATTCAGGAACACAGTAGCCGCCGCATCAAACATCCCGTTTGATGCGGCGTAAAGTCCAGGCAGATTTATTCAGCCTTGCGGAACATGGCCTTGATGCCGCGGAGTCCCTGGCGGATGCGGGCTTCGTTCTCGATCAGCGCGAAACGCACATATTCGTCGCCGTAGTCGCCGAAGCCGATGCCGGGCGAGACGCACACCTTGGCCTCGGCCAACAGCAGCTTGGAAAATTCCAGCGAGCCCAGATGGCGATACTGCTCGGGGATGCGGGCCCAGATGTACATCGACGCCTTCGGCTTGTCCACCGGCCAGCCGGCTTCGCACAAGCCCTTGTGCAGCACGTCGCGGCGGCTCTGGTACATCGCGCAGATCTCGCTGACACAGCTCTGGTCGCCTTCCAGCGCGGCGATCGCCGCCACCTGCACCGGCGTGAAGCTGCCGTAGTCGTGATAGCTCTTGATGCGCGCCAGCGCCGCCACCAGCTCCTTGTTGCCAACCATGAAGCCGATGCGCCAGCCCGCCATGTTGTAGCTCTTGGACATGGTGAAGAATTCCACCGCCACCTCGCGCGCGCCCGGCACCTGCATGATGGACGGGGCTTTCCAGCCGTCGAAGGTGATGTCGGCGTAGGCCAGGTCGTGCACCACCAGGATGTTGTGTTGCTTGGCCAGCGCCACCACACGCTCGAAGAACTCCAGTTCCACGCATTGCGCGGTCGGGTTGGAGGGGAAGCCGAGTATCATCATCTTCGGCTTCGGATAGCTCTCGCGCACCGCGCGCTCCAGCTCGTCGAAGAAATCGACGCCGGGGGTCATGCGCACCGAGCGGATGTTGGCGCCGGCGATCACCGCGCCCCAGATGTGGATCGGATAGCTGGGATTGGGCACCAGCACGGTGTCGCCCTGGTCCAGCGTCGCCAGCATCAGGTGGGCCAGGCCCTCCTTGGAGCCGATGGTGACGATGGCTTCCGAATCGGGATCGAACTCGACGTCGTAGCGGTTCTTGTACCACTTGGTGATCGCGCGCCGCAGACGCGGTATGCCCTTGGAGGCCGAGTAGCCGTGCGTGTCGGGACGTTGTACGGTGTCGACCAGTTTTTCGACGATATGCGCCGGCGTGGCGCCATCGGGATTGCCCATCGACATGTCGATGATGTCTTCGCCGCGACGGCGCGCCGCCAGCTTGAGCTCGGCGGTGACATTGAAAACGTAGGGAGGCAGGCGATCGATGCGCGAAAAGCTGCGCGGAGTTTGGGTGTCAGTCATGGATATCTCACGTAAGCGCCCGGAACCGTCCGAGCGACGTCGATGCAATGTTGCATCGGTATCCATACTAGCCGAAGGTTTCAGCTTTTTGCAATACCCATTTTAAACGCTGGCTTGATTTTCCTGGTCGCTGAACCACTCGAAC
The DNA here is from genome assembly GCF_019166075.1 of Duganella violaceipulchra. Taxonomy (NCBI): domain Bacteria; kingdom Pseudomonadati; phylum Pseudomonadota; class Betaproteobacteria; order Burkholderiales; family Oxalobacteraceae; genus Duganella; species Duganella violaceipulchra. The sequence goes on from NZ_JAHTGR010000019.1 coordinate 17,564, forward strand.
AGTATCAGGCCGGCGATGGACGCCACCGGCAACAGGCACAGGCAGATCAGCACCCACAGCACCGGCGAGCGGCCCAGCAACTTGGCCGACATGCCGATGAACACCAGATGCAGGACGAGGCTGACCGCGATGCCGAGGCCGGCCAAGATCACCAGCGGCACCGAGCCCACGATGTATTTGTTCAGCGGCGGCAGGAAGGCGGCAACGCACAACACCCACGCGATCAGCGAGACAGTGGCGGCGGCAATCGGTTGTTGTGCACGGGCGACTTGCATAGGGTGGCTCCTCCAGTAAGCGGCTATGCTGCCACGAACTAGACACAAACGCAACACGGTTCAGCGCAATGATGTCAGCGCCGACGCCAGCACGATGCTGGCGATGGCCAGCCATTGCACCAGCGTCAGGTTCTCGCCCAGCACCACCATGCCGGCCAGCGCGCTGAGCGCCGGCGCGCCGCTGCTGAACATGCTGAAGGTGCGCGACGACAAGGTGCGCATCGACAGCATCTCCAGCGTGTACGGCAAGGCGCTCGACATCACCGCGATCGCCAGGCCGATCAGCAGATAGCTGGGCGTCAGCAGCGCCGCGCCACCATACCACCCGCCGATCGGCACGATGAACAGCGACGCCGCCAACATGGCCCACGCCACCGACTGCCCACCATGCATCACCGACACCCGCTTGCCGTACACGATGTACAAGGCCCAGCACACCGCCGCGCCGGCCGCGTACATCACGCCGACCGGATCGAGCTGGTCGACCTTGCCGTGGATGGGCAGCAGGAAATACAAACCCAGCACCGCCAGGCAGACCGCGGCGAAATCGCGCGGCCGGCGCGACGACAGCACCGCCACCGTCAACGGCCCGGCCACTTCGATCGCCACCGCGATGCCCAGCGGGATGCGGTCGAAGGAGCGGTAGATCAGCAAATTCATCAGGCCGATCACGCTGCCGTAGATCGCCACGTTGACGCCCTGCGCCCACGTCAGCGGCGTGCGCCACGGACGGAAGATCGCCAGCATCAGCACCGCAGCGAGGCCGACGCGGTAAGCCGTCACGACTTCGACGCCCACCAGCGGGAACAGATGCTTGGCGATCGCCGCGCCGAAATTGAGCGACAGCTGGCTGGCCAGCAGTGCAAACCCGGCCAGCAGCGCGCTGCCGCCAGCGTGTTGTTTATCGTCGCTCATCTTATTTGGCCGACAGTCCGAGTTTCAAGGCGATCGGCTTGCCGGCGCTGGCTTCCACCGGCTCCGGCGCGGTGGTGTGCGCGGTCGCGGCGTCGACGCCCTCGCCTTTCAAGGCGGCCAGGATCGCGGCGGAACGCTTGGCGCCCAGCTGCGGCAAGGCGTCCGCCGGCAACGGCTGCTTCTGCTCCAGGCGCTCCTGCAGCTTGGCGTAGAAGGCCGTGGCGTCCGCCACTTGCGGCTCGCCCTGCACCAGCTTGCCCAGGCGCTGCAGCATCGGCAGTTTCTTTTGCGCCGGATCGTCGGCGGCGACAGGGCCGGCGCCGGCCTCGGCGGCCTTCTTCTGCTTGTCCAGCTCGGCCGCGCCGAAACGCTCGGCATACAGGTCGCGCATGGCGCCGCGCACTTTGCGCTGGCCCATGTCGAGCGGGCCCGGCTGTTCGCCGGCCGCCAGCTTGATGTCGGCGCGCGCCAGCACCACGCGGCGCAAGGCTTGCGCGCGCAGGGCCGCGCCGTCCACCGGCTCGTTGTACTGGCCCGGCACGGACAGTTTCAGCTGCGTCTTCTTGGCCAGGATCTGCGCCACCTGCTTCAGCTTCTCGCGCTCCGGCGGCAGCACCGTGTCGCTGCCGGCATCAAAGTCGATGGACTCCAGCTTGTCGCCGCTGACGCCGAACAGATTGCCCAGCGCGCGGAACGGCGAGGTCACGATCTTGGTCATGATGTTGCCGATCGCCTTCCACACCACCGAACCGTAGCTGAACTGCGGATCGTTCATGTTGCCGGAGACCGGCACGCCGAGGTCGATGCGGCCGTCGCTGTCCTTCAGGATGGCCAGCGCCAGTTCCAGCGGCAGCTTGAGCGCGTCCGGACTGTCGATGCGCTCGCCCAGCGTCAGGTTGTCGAGCACGATGTGGTTATTGCCTTCCAACTGGCCCTTGGCGACCTTGTATTCCAGGTCCAGCGAGATCTTGCCTTGGGCGATCTTGTAGCCGGCGAACTTCATGCTGTATGGCGAGGCCGACACCATGTCGACGTTCTTGAACACCACGTTGATGTCGGTGTTGTCGGCCGGGACGAAGGGATTGAGCTTGCCGCGGATGCGCGCCAGGCCGTAGTCGTCGACGCGGCCATCCAGTTCGATCTGGCTGCTGGCGTCGCGCTTGGACGACAGGCCGGTGATCACGCCGCCCAGCTCATAAATCCTGGCGCCGAATTGCGGCCGCAAACTCAGGTCGGTGAAGGCCAGCTTGGCGTTCTCGAAGCGCACGCGGCGCACCTTGACCGGGAACGGTTCGGCGGCAGTCGCCGGCTTGGCGGCGGCGTCAGCGGCAGGCGGCGTCACCAGCAGGCGCTGGGCGTTGAAGCTGCGGTCGTTTTCGATGATGAGCGTGGCGTCCGGTTCGATGACGCGCAGCTCGGCGATATCCAGCAGATCCGGCGACAGGCCGAAGGCCAGCTTGTCGGCGCGTACCGATTTCCAATGAGCGAAGCGGTCATTGTCTTCCTCGTCGAGCGCGAGTTCGGCCACTTCCAGCGAGCCGTCGTAGCGCAGGCCGGGATCGGCCTTGCCGCCGGCGCCGGTGTGCAAGCGTCCCTGGCCGGAGATGCTGCCGGCCGCAATCTTCAGCTTGACGTACTTGGACAGCAAAGGCTGCACCGGCGCGATCGCCAGCTTGGTCAGCTTGAGATCGGTGTCGACCGCGCCGGTGGACGGCACGACCTTGCCCTTGGCGGTCAGCAGGCCGCCTTCGCGCAGGCCGACCGCGCCGTCAAAGGCCAGCGGCTTCTTCAGGTCGGTGCTGGCGTCGGTCAGCTTGAGGTTGAAGTCTTGCAGATTGGCTTTGATGCCGCTGCTCGCATCGTCGTAGCGGGCGCCGAATTTATTGAACTCGACGGTCTTGATACTGGCCGCCCATGGCGCCGAGGCCGGGCCATCCTTGGCCGGTGGCTGCGCACCCCCGCCCGATTTGGGGAAGGCATTCAGGAACAGGAACTTGCCCTTGCCGTCGCGCGACAGGTCCAGCTGGCCGCCGTCGAAGTGCAGGCGGCCCAGGCTGGCGCGGTGCGCGGCCAGGTCGATCTCGCCGCCGTCGAAGCCCAGTTGCGCCAGCTTGAGCGGCGTCATCGCGCCGCTGTTCAGCACCAGATTGTCCACCGAGAAGGCGGCATCGGCGATGTTCAGCTTGAGGCCGTCGGCGGCGGGTTCGGCTTGCAGTTGCAGGCGCAGCTTGAGTTTGTCCGCGTTGAACTTCAGCGCGGGGCTGACGGTTTCATCCACCACCGCCATGGCGATATCGTCGAATGCGAGCTGCTTGAGCTGGATTTTCCAGTTGCCCGCCGGCGCAGGCTTGGCCGCCGCGACAGGCGCTGACGCCTTCGCGGGCGCAGCGGGCACCATCAAGCTCGCCACATCCAGCTCGCCCTTGGCATCGCGCCGCACCGCCAGCGCGCCGCCGTTGACATGCAAGCCGCCCACCGTCACGGTGCGCTTGAGCAGATCCACGCCGACATCGCTGACATCGAACAGCTTCAACTTGACGAAGGCCTCGGCCGCGCCATCGCGCTTGACCACCAGGTCGTTCAAGGCCAGACCGGCGCCGGCCACATTGGCATCCAACTGCCCATCCTTGTAAGCGAATTTGTATGGCAGCTTGGCCGACAAGCGCCCGTCCACCACCGCCACCCGCGCGAACGACTTCAGATACGTCGACACACCCGGCAAGGCCACATTCTCCAGCGTCAGCGCGCCGCTGCCGCCGATAGGATTGAGCGCGTTCGTGCCCTTCCAGCGCAGCTTGCCGCCCAGGCCGGCATCCGCGCTGAGCGCGTAATCGCCGTTCTCGTCCGGCAGCGTGCTGAGGTTGTTGAGCGTGAAGGCGATCGGCGCATAGGTATCGTTGTAGCCGGCGTGACGGTCATGCATATCGACCTTGCCCTGCTCCAGCGCGAAATGCTCGACGACCAGGCGCGGCATGCCGCTGTCGCTGTCATCGTGCTTGCGTTTGTTGAGCGTCGCCATGAACTCGGCGATGTTGAACTTGCCGTCCGGCGCGATGGCCAGCTGCACCGTCGGCGCCACGATGCGGATCTCGGCGAAACTCCAGGCGCGGCGCAGCAGCGAGCGCCACTGCATCTCCACCTCCAGCCCGCCGACGCCGAACAAGGGCGCGCCGCTGGCCTCGGTCAGCTGGAATTGCCGCACCGTCAGCCGCAGCGTGAAGGGGTTGAAGCTGACTTCGCCAATGCTAGCCTTGCGTTCCAGCTCGGTCTCGACAAACTTTGGAAGCTGGCTCTTGATCACTTGCGGCAACAGCCAGCCGCCCGCCAACGCATACACACCCACCGCGCCAGCCACGCCCACGCCCCATCGCTTCCATCGTTGGTTCAATGCCTGCAAACTATTCCCCTGAAAATTTCTCTCACAGGCAACAGTATAGCAAGCATGGCAATACCGGGCTTACTTGAACACTGAGCAGTACTGGGTATTGCTTTCAATGTTCTGGCCCGGCTGGCCGTCGGCCGCGATCACCTTCAGCCAACCGTCCGGCTTGGCCGACGTCGGCTTCTTGCCGCAGTTGGTGTGCACCCAGTGGATGCCGACGCCGCCGTCGGTGTACAACTGGCCGCAGGCTTCCACCCGGTCGTTGACGCGGATGCCGCTCAGCGAAGCCGGCACGGTCTTCTGGTTCGGCTCGAAGCCGCTGGCGAACACATTGTCGATAGCGACGTCGTAGACCTTGCCGTCCTGGTCGGACTTCATCTTCAGGTGGGTGTGCGACAGCTCCACGCCCTTGCGGAACTGGCCGTGCGAAAACTTCGGCCCCTTCACGACGACGCCGCTGCGGTAACTGCCGGCGGACGCCGAGCATGTGGCGGCTTCATCCGCGTAGGCAGAAAACGCCGCCAGCAATGCGCAGCCTAGCAATAGTTTTTTCATGCGAGCTCCCTCGGTCGTTTTGGTGCGGCCATTATCCACCACAATCTACTTGCCGCGCCAGACGGTGCCGATCGCCAGCGACGACAACTTCTTGCGCCGCCCGTACCACAGGTTGACCACCCCGCGCGACACGAACATCGCCGAAAACATCGACGTCAAGATGCCCAGGCAGTGCACCACCGCGAAGCCGCGTATCGCCCCGGAGCCGAACACCCACAGCGCCACGCCGACGATCAGGGTGGTGACGTTGGAATCGAGGATGGTGGCCCAGGCGCGGTCGAAGCCGGTGGCGATGGCCTGCTGCGGCGTGGCGCCGCCGCGCAGCTCCTCACGGATGCGCTCGTTGATCAGCACGTTGGCATCGATCGCCATGCCCAGCGCCAGCGCGATCGCGGCGATGCCGGGCAAGGTCAGGGTCGCCTGCATCAGCGACAGCAGGGCCAGCAGCAACAGCAGATTGCAGGCCAGCGCCAGCACGCTGAAGAAGCCGAACAGCATGTAGTAGACCATCATGAACACGGAAATCGCGGCAAAGCCGTACATGGTCGAATGCAGACCCTTGGCGATATTCTCCGCGCCCAGCTGCGGGCCGATGGTGCGCTCTTCGACGATCTCCATCGGCGCCGACAGCGCGCCCGAGCGCAGCATCAGCGCCAGGTCGGCCGCGTCCTGCGCGGTGCCGACGCCGGTGGTGCGGAAGTGCGCGCTCAGCTCGCTGGTCAGCATGGCCACCGAGATCACTTCCGGCTTGCCGGTCTTTTCGATCAGCACGATGGCCATGTGCTTGCCAACGCGGTCACTGGTGGCGGCCAACATCTTGCGCCCGCCCGCCGTGTTAAGGTCGATGAACACGGCCGGCTGCTGGTTCTCGTCCAGGCCGGCGGTGGCGCTGGTGATGTAGTCGCCGGTCAGCACCACGTCCTTGTACAGCACGGTAGGCGCGCCCCGCCCCACCGTGTACAGCTGCGAGTTCAACGGTATCGCCGCGCCCAGTTCGGTGCCGCGCGTGATGCTCTCGTCGACCATGCGCACTTCCAGCGTGGCCGTGCGGCCGATGACGGCGCGCGCCCTCGCCACGTCCTGCTCGCCGGGCAGCTGCACCACGATGCGGTCCGCTCCCTGCTGCTGGATGATGGGCTCGGCCACGCCCAGCTCGTTCACGCGCTTGGACAAGGTGGCGATGTTCTGCGTCACGCCGTCATTGATGGTCTGCTTCAACGCGTCCGGCTTGAGCGTGGCGACCAGCTTCAGCTGCGCACCGTCGCTCGCTTCGGCCAGCAGCAGCTCGGGACCCTGGCCGGCGATCAGGTCCTTCGCCTTCTGCCGCGTGGCTTCATCGCGGAAGCTGATCTCCAGGGTGTTGCCGACGCGTGTAATCCCGCCATGGAACACGGCCTTGTCGCGCAACACGCTGCGCACCGACGCCTGCACGCCTTGCAGCTTCTTGTCCAACACGGCCTTGGTGTCGACCTGCATCAGGAAGTGGACGCCGCCGCGCAGGTCCAGGCCCAGGTACATCGGCAACGCGTGCAGGCTTTGCAGCCAGTGCGGCGTATCGGCCATCAGATTCAGCGCAACCAGATATTGCGGATCGGCGGTGTCGGCGTTCAGGCTTTTCTCCAGCACCGACTTGGCGCGGAACTGGGTGTCGGGATCGGCGAAGCGCGCGCGCACCGCTGCGTGCGCGCTGTCGTAGGCGACGCCGGTGCTCGGCACCTGCGCTTGCTTGAGCGCGCCCTCGACCTTGCCCACCAGCTCGGCGCCCACGCGCACGCTGGTCTTGCCGCTGCTGATATGCAGCGCCGGCGACTGGCCAAAATAATTGGGCGCGGTGTACAACGCGCCCAACAACACCGTGATCACAATCACGATGTACTTCCACAACGGGTATCGATTCATCTCTTAATCTCTTTTTAAGAATGGACCGACCTAAGCTGCGGCTGCCTGCGTCTATTGCAAGCCCAACAATTAATTATTTCTCATGTCCCAGGCTGGCTGTATTTGCGGAACTGCTCGCGCATGTGGCGCAGCTTGGCCGCCAGGTTGGCGTCCTGCATCACGTACAGGTCCAGCCGCGCGGCGTAGTCGGGCGTCATCATCCAGCCGAAGGTTTCGGCCTTGTCTTCTTCCTGGCCGTAGCTGGAATACAGGCTGACCACGCCCGGCTTGGCGTGGCCGACGTCCTGCAGGTTCTTGCCGTAGAAGCTGGCGCCGCCCTTGCCGTAGGCGAGTCCGGCCGGGTTCAGCGCCAGCCACGCGGGATCGGCGTGGTAGTAGTCGTTGTGTTCGCGGTAGTCGATGAAGTGGTAGAACTCGTGATGCACGCGCATCTCCATGCCGGCCGGGCACAGCTTGGCGCTGTTGTCGGCGTAGGCCACGCTGTCGACCTCGGCCATCGGCATCGCCAGCCGGCGCTGGCCGCCCACCGCCAGCTCCTTGACCAGCACGATGTTGTGCAGGCGGACATTGGCGAAGAACGGGGCCGGATAACGTTCCATCCCCGGCAGCACCACGCTCAGCAGGCGATGCAGGCGCTGGCGGTCCGGCTCGCTGTCGGTGTAGGCTTCGGCGCTGGCGCCTTCGCTGTTCAACTCCCACTGGGCGTTCAGGTTCAGCGCGGCCAGGCGGCGCGTGGCCGTCTCGCGCAGCTGCGCCAAGCTGGCGTCGGCCGGCGCCACGCTCGGGTATTGCAGGTCCCAGTGGCATTCGATGCGCAGCGCATCGTTGTTGTGATCGATAGGCGCGAGGGTGCTGCAGGCGGACAGCAGCAGCGCGCTCAGCGCAAAGAGAATTCGGTGACAGGACATGGGGAGACTCTTGAAACGGCGCCGGCACAAGGCCGGCGCCTGGGTTGATTACTTGAACTTGTAGCTGGCGGTCAGCTGTACGAAACGGCCCAGCTGGCTGTGGTACGACGGGCTGTAGCCTTGCAGGTAGGCGATCTGGCTGGCGTCCATCGGCGCTTCCTTGTTGGCCAGGTTCTGCACCGACATCGACAGCTCCAGGTTGCGGAAACCCTTGTAGCTGACATAGGCGCTGGCCGTCAGCCACGAGTGGACGTTGCACAACTGCGGCGTGGCCGCCTCAAACGAACACACCGTATCCGGCGAGCTCTTCAGCATATAGCCGCCCACATAGCTCCAGTTGATGCTGGCGTCCCATGGACCGCGGTCCCAGGCCACGCCGGCGCGGCCGCGGTTCTTCGGCAGTCCGTAGTAGCCGACGTAGTCGACCGGATCGTTGCCCGGCACGTCGGTGCTCATGTAGCTGTTCATGCGGTTGTAGCTGGCGCTCAACGAGACGCGGCCGTAGCTGCCCACGCTGAAGCTGCCGCGCGCATCGACGTCGACGCCGCGCGTCTGCGTCGACGACAGGTTGGCCGTGATCAGGCTCAGGTGATCGAGCTTGCCGCTGACCGCGTTGCGCACGATGCGGTCGGCAAACTGCGCCTCATGCTCCAGCAGGTAGGTGGAGCTGATGGTGGACAGCTCGTCGCGCCGCTTGATGTGGTACGCATCCACCGACAAGGACCAGCCCGGCACTGGCTCGGCCACGAAGCCTATCGTCACGCTCTTGGATTTTTCCGCCTGGATGTCGGGATTGGCGCCGGTGGTGAAGGCCACATAGCGTTCGCAGTCATCGTTGGTGGTGCTGAACACCGGGCAGCGCTTGGGATCGAGCACCTTGGTGTAGCCGTTGGTGTTCCCCGCGTGCAGCTCCGGCAGCGACGGCGCGCGGAAGCCTTCGGCGTAGGTGGAGCGGAAAGCCAGCTGCGGCAGCGCGCTCCATTTGACGCCGGCCTTGGGCGTGAAGGCCGAGCCGAAATCGCTGTAGCGGTCCGAGCGCGCGGCCAGGCTCAGCTCCACCGTCTTGAGCACCGGCGCCGACAGCTCGCCATACGCGGCGGCCACGCTGCGCGAACCGCTGGCGCCGGTCATGCCGATCAGCTGGATCGAACCGTCGGTGAACAGCGGGGCCGGCGCGGCGTCGAATTTCTCGCGGCGGTACTCGGCGCCGACGGCGATCGCCAGCTGGCCGCCCGGCAGCGCGAACAGCTCGCGGTTGCCGTGCACGTCGACGCTGCTGGTGCTGGTGTCGGCGTGGTTGTCGAGCAGCGGATACAGGCGCGCCATCAGCGCCGGATCGTTGCCGCCCGGGTTGCGCAGCTGGAAGCCGTTACGCACCAGGCCGTCCGCGTCGAGCACCTCGTTGATCAGCACCTTGTCCTGGATGTAGCCGTGGTAGCGGGTGTCGGTCAGCGAGCGCGAGAACATCGCCGCCGCCTCCAGGTCCCAACGCCCCAGCGTGCCGCGCGCGCCCAGGGTGGCGCGCATATTGCGGCTCTCGCTGCCGATGGTGGTCGGCACGTCGTTGAAGACGTAGCGCACGCCCACCGTCTGGCCCCACTTGTTCTGCGGATGGCCGGCCGGCAGCAGCAGGTAGCTGATGGTGGTGCCCGGCGCGTTGCCGTACAGGCCGTGCTTGTCGAGCAGGTCGTTGGTGTAGGCGCCGTAGGAATTGGTGGCGTAGCTGTACATGCTGGAAGCCTGGCGGCTGCGGCTGAGCGCGGCGTCGCCGAACATTTCCCAGCCCTGTCCCAGGTCGTAGGTCAGCGCGCTGTAGACGTTGTCGCGCTGGCTCTTCGATTGCAGCGTGACGGCGCTGGTGTTGTCGTTGATGCAGCGGCCGTTGAGCGGCGAGCCGGCGTCCACCAGCGCCGGGCAGTCGCCCAGGATGCCGAGGAAAGTGCCGCCGGTGGTGCCGGAGGCGGTGTAGACGTTGCTGGAGAACGAGGAGCGGCGGTCGGCCAGGCCGAAGCGGCGGAAGTCGGCGTCCTTGGTGCGTGGGCGGGCGTTGACCAGCACCGGGCTGGTGTCGCGATGGGACAGGCTGAGCAGCCAGTTGTAGCCGTCCTGCGCCAGCGTGCCCTTGCCGTAGGTCAGGCCGATGTCGCCGGTGTTGCCGTCGTGGTAGGCCGAGGTGCCGCCGGACACCTTGAGCGCCAGGCCCTCGTAGTTCTTGCGCAGGATGATGTTGATGACGCCGCCGATGGCGTCGGCGCCGTAGATCGCCGAGGCGCCGTCCAGCAGCACCTCGATGCGCTCGACGGCGTCGACCGGGATCGCGTTGGTGTCGACGAACGAGGCCGAGCCGAAGCCGAACGGCGCCACGCGGCGGCCGTTGATCAGGGTCAGCGTGGCGCCCGCGCCCAGGCCGCGCAGCGAGATGCCGGCCGAGCCGAAGGCCTGGCCCGGCGTGCCCTCGGCCGTGTAGCCGCCGGTATTGCCGGCCGGCAGATCGCGCAGCACGTCGGTGATGGTGGCGGCGCCCGAGCGGGCGATTTGCTCGGCCGTGATAACCTGCACGGCGGACGCGGTTTCGGCGTCGACACGCTTGATGCGCGAACCGGTGATTTCCACGCGCGGCGGCGCGGCGGTGCCGGCTTCGGCGCTGGCCTGGGCGGCGGCGGTCAGGGGAACCGCGCCGGCGCACAACAGCGCGACGGCACGAACGATAGGGCGAATAGGCGACATGTGACACTCCGTGGTCTGACAGTTTGATGAAATACTGCAACTGTCACGGAGTGTCTTTGGTCGCCGCGCTCAGGTCACGGACAGGACTGCTGTTTTAGTACTTTCCTGCTCGCATTCCCATGCCGCAGTGCAAACTGTGGGGCGCTGACCACGCCAGCGCCGGGGTCGCTAAGGCGCAGCGCCGCTCAACGCCGGCCACTTGGCCGCGCGCGGCGAGCGCGCCGCCGGCGGGCCGCCGCGCGCCCCGTCCTTGAGCCGGAACACGCTCACCAGCTGCGACAGCGTGGCGGCCTGGTCCTGCAAGCCCTGCGAGGCCGACGCCGCCTGCTGCACCAGTTCGGCGTTCTGCTGGGTCACCGTGTCCATCTGCGAGATGGCCTGGTTCACCTGCTCGATGCCGGCGCTCTGCTCGCGGCTGGCATGGGTGATTTCCGCCATCACGCCGGCCATGCTCTGCACGCTTTCCAGCACCTCGGTCATCGTCGCGCCGGCCTGGGCCACCAGCTTGCTGCCGATGTCCACCTGGCCGACCGATTCGCCGATCAAGTCCTTGATTTCCTTGGCCGACGCCGCCGAGCGCTGGGCCAGGTTGCGCACCTCGGTCGCCACCACCGCGAAACCACGGCCCTGCTCGCCGGCGCGGGCCGCCTCCACCGCCGCGTTCAAGGCCAGGATATTGGTCTGGAAGGCGATGCCGTCGATGACGGCGATGATGTCGGCGATCTTGCGCGACGAGGTGTTGATCGCGCCCATCGTATCGACCACCTGCGCCACCACCGCGCTGCCCTTCTGCGCCACGCTGGCGGCCACGGTGGCCAGTTGGTTGGCCTGGGCCGAGTTGTCGGCGTTGTGGCGCACGGTCGAGGTCAGCTCCTCCATCGAGGCGGCGGTCTCCTCCAGCGAACTGGCCTGCTGCTCGGTGCGCGAGGACAGGTCCAGGTTGCCGGCGGCGATCTGGCCCGAGGCGCTGGCGATGACGCCGGTCGCGCCGCGCACCTCGCCGACGATCTGCTCCAGGTTGTCGCGCATGGTGCGCATGCCGAACAGCAGGCTGGTGGTGTCGCCGGCGCGGGTTTCAACCGTCACGCCCAGGTCGCCGGCGGCGATCTGGCGGACGATGTCGGTCGCATAATCGGGCTCGCCGCCCAGGCTGCGCGTCAGCCAGCGCGTGATCAGCAGCGCGCCGGCGGCGCCGAACACCACGCTGCCGGCCACCAGCGCCAATATCCACAGCCGCGACGAGGCGTAGCGGCGGTCGCCCTCGACCGCCTCCTGCTTGCCGCCGTCGGTGTAGTACTCGACCAGTTGGTCGACCTGGCCGCGCAGGGCCACGATCAGCTTGTTCGATTCGCCGCGGATCAGCGCCTTGGCCTGGTCGTCGTCCCTGGCGCGGGCGGCGGCGCGGATTTTGGCGTCCTCCTGCATGTAGCGCGCCCACATGTCGACGAACTTGCCGTACATGGCCTGTTCCTCAGCGGTGCTGGCCAGCACCACATAGTCGTCCTGCATTTTCTTCAGGTCGACCAGGTCCTTGGCGATCACCTGGTCGTACTTGTCCATGTCCGCCGGGCTGGTCGAAATGATGTATTGCAGCTCACGGGTGCGGATGCGGGCGATCTGCGACTTGATGTCCTCGATCACCCGGATGCTGGGCATCCAGCGGGCCGAAAACCGCTTGGACGTATTATTAACCTGGGATAGCTCCCAGATGGAAAACACCCCCACCAGCACCGTCAAAGCCAATACCAGGGAGAATGCCAGCCCCAGTTTTTGCGCCAGGCGTAGCGAATTAAACCATTTCATTATGCTAGTCCTTCAACGTTTAATTTGATAGTAACTTCCGCAAATCAGCGTGGGTCAGATTCAAATCATAGCGCATTGCCGGCCCAGCCAGCGGCAGGCTTTACCATATTGTTGATGATTCGCAACACCTTGTTTTCTAAGCATTTTCATAATGACAAATGCGGAAATTATAGTTTCCGACGCACATTAAAAACAACAGATGGCTCCGTCGCCCGGCATTAGAATATCCCACTCCCCGCCGCCATCCTCGCCTTAAACAAAAGGAATTATTATGTCTACGTCATTCAATAAAAGTGAGAATGTCACTATTTCACCCGCTGATATATCCTGGGGCGGTGATTTAAATACCATCCATGAGATTCTGCGCGCGCGGTTTAATGGTTTTAATGAAAACGGATTTTATGCCCACCCGCAGGAAGTGGCCCTGCGCGCCGAGCTGGGCGAGGTTGGCGCGCTGCGGCGGCTGACCCGACAACTGCGCGGGCTGGGCACCAACGGCGCGGCGCTGACCAATCTCGGCCTGCACGGCCTGAGCGAAGAGCGCCGCAACGCCGCGCTGTATGCGATCACGCTGATGCTGGGCTACCCCACCTCCACCGACCAGCGCACCGGCCGCGTGGCCTGGGACGTCAAGGCCCGGCCGGCCGAGCACAGCGACGCCCGCTTCACCACCTTTTCCGAGCGCGTCGGCAGCGCCGACATGCACACCGATTCCTCGTTCTATCCGATGCCGGAGGAACAATTCATCCTGTACGTGGTGCAGGCGGCCAATTGCGAGGGCGGCCATTCGCTGCTGATCGACGGCGAGGACATTTACCAGACCCTGCAGCAAAGCGCGGCCGGCCGCGCGGCCTACGAGCTGCTGCGCAGCGCGCCGGTGCCGTTCCGCGTGCCGGCCGTGTACGCGGCCGGCGAGACCGCCATCGAACACCATGTGGCGCCGGTGTTCGGGCCGCCGCGCCGCGACGGCGACCGCTACACGCTGCGCTGGCGCTACGACGCCATCCAGAAAGGCCTGGCCGTGCGGCCCGACCTGAGCACGCCGGCGCTGGTGGCGGCGCTGGCCTTGATGAACGAGGTGGCCGAGCACAGCGCGCCGCGCTTCAAGCAGCAGCTGGCCACCGACACCCTGCTGTGGGCCGACAACCATCGCATGCTGCACGGCCGCACCACCTACGTGGACGAGCGCCGCCACCTGATCCGCATCCGCATGTCCGACGTGCCCAACGCCGAGCGCATCGGCCCGTCCGGCGTGGTGCGCGATTGAGCGCGCTGGGCGCCTGCGCCATGGCCGAGACCGGCCTGCCGCCGGCCGAGCGCCTGTGGGCCATGCTGTCGCTGATGACCGGCGTGGCGCTGGCTTCGCTGGACACGGCGATCGCCAACACCGCCTTGCCGGCCATGGCGCAGCAGTTGCAGGCGACGCCGGCGGCGTCGGTGTGGATTGTCAACGCCTACCAGCTGGCGATGGTGGCGACCTTGCTGCCGTTCGCCGCGCTGGGCGAGATCGCCGGCTACCGCCGCGTCGCCCTCGGCGGCCTGGTGCTGTTCACGCTGGCCTCGCTGGCATGCGCGCTGGCGTGGTCGCTGCCGTCGCTGGTGGCGGCGCGGCTGCTGCAGGGCGTGGGCGCCAGCGCCATGATGGCGGTCAGCACCGCGCTGATCCGCGCCATCTACCCGCCCGAGCGCCAGGGCCGGGGCTTCGGCACCAACGCGCTGGTGGTGGCGGTGGCGTTCGCCGTGGGGCCGACCGTGGCCTCGCTGATCCTGTCGCTGTCGTCCTGGCCGTGGCTGTTCGCGATTAACGTGCCGCTGGGCGTGCTGGCGCTGAGCGCCGCCTGGCAGGCGCTGCCGCACACGCCGCGCGCGGCGCACCGGGTCGACCTGCTGGCCGCCCTGTACAACGTCGGCGCCTTCGGCCTGCTGATCCTGGCGCTGGGCGACGCCGCCCACGGCGCCGCGCCGCGACGGCTGCCGGCCGAGATCGCCGGCGCGGCGCTCTGCTGGGTGCTGCTGCTGCGCCGCCAGCGCGGCCATGCGGCCCCGCTGCTGCCGGTGGACTTGTTCCGCCATCCGATGTTCGCCCTGTCGGCCTTGACGGCCTTCTGTACGTTCGCGGTGCAGGGACTGGCCTTCGTGTCGCTGCCGTTCTTCTTCGAGCACACGCTGGGCCGTTCGCCGATCGACACCGGCTTCCTGATGACGCCATGGCCGGCGCTGGTGGCCGTGATGGGCCAGGTGGCCGGCAGGTTGAGCGACCGCTACAACGCCGGCACGCTGGGCGGCATCGGCCTGCTGCTGCTGTGTGCGGGCGTGCTGCTGCTGAGCGGACTGGCGGCCGGCGCCTCGGTGTACGACATCGGCTGGCGCATGGCGCTGTGCGGCGTCGGTTTCGGTTTCTTTCAGGCGCCAAACATGAAGGCCATCATGGGCAGCGCGCCACCGGCGCGCTCGGGCAGCGCCAGCGGCATCGTCGCCACCGCCCGGCTCAGCGGCCAGGCCACCGGCGCGGCGCTGGTGGCGTATTGCTTCACCTTGTCGGACACGCGCGGCACGGTGTACGCGCTGCTGGTGGCGGGCGGTTTCGCCGCGCTGGGGGCGGCGGTGAGTTTCTCGCGCCGGCTGCTAGGAAATTAACCGCGCTGCTGGCGGAACCTTGCCGGCGGCGTGCCGAAATGGCGGCTGAAGGTACGCGACAAATGGCTGGCGTCGTGGAAGCCGCAGGCTTCGGCGATGTCGGCCATCGCCCGGCCGCCGGCCAGCAGCATGGTGCGCGCCTGCTCCAGGCGCATCTTCATCAAGTAGCGGTGCGGCGGCAGGCCCAGCGCCAGGTGGAACTCGCGCGAGAAATGCGCCTCGCTCATGCCGCACAGCGCCGCCAGGTCGCGGTTGCTGACGCCGGTGGCCAGGTTGTCGCCCATGTGGGTCAGCACGCGCCGCAGGCGGCCGCCGCCCAGGGTGCTCGACTGCGGCGCCGTGGCGGGCCGGCTGTAGTGCTCCAGCAGATAGCTCAGCAACGCCACCATCAGGCCGTCGCAGTACTGCGATTGCAGCGGGCCGGCCATGGCGTCGCCGTTGAGCATGCGGCGCACCAGCTCCATCACGTGGCGGTCCGAGGTGAATTGCTGGGCGCCCAGGCTCAGCGGGGTTTCCCGCTGCGCGTTCAGCTTGTCGATCAGCGCGGCCGGCACGAACAGGTTGACGATGTCGCAGCTGCTCAGGCGGCTCCACTGGCTGGAGCCGCTGGGCGGACAGATGCGGAAACGCTCGGCCGCGATCACCCCGCCCCACACCGGCTGGCCGTGCAGCCAGATGCGGGCGTCGACCGGCTCGAGCATGATGGCGATGCGGTAATCGTTGGGATGGGAGCTGATGGTCTGGATCATCGCGTCCGGCTGGTTGCTGCTCCAGCGCACGATCGAGGCCTTGGAACTGGGCAAGGGGCCGATGCAGGTGTGCAGCGGCGTGTGCACGCCGCTGCGCAGGAACCAGTCTTTCAACACTTCGGTATTGTCTATCGCGGTACCCATGGGCTCGTCTCGGCATATGGCGGAGCGTCGATTATCGGGCGCGCCAGTCTTGATGTCAAATCATCAATTGACAGGATTGTGCATCCAGGCCGCGATCCGGTCGACCACTTCCTGCTCCTGGCCGATGTAGGCGTGGTAGTGGTAGCTCTCACACGGGTCGCCGCTGGGGTCGACGCCGCCGGTGATCATCAGCAGTTTTTTCAGCGGGGCATTTTTCAGGCCCTTCATGATCCAGTCCACTTCGGAGGGGCGGCAGACCACGCAGACGTCGCCGACGTGGTGCACCACCAGCACCGGCAGTTTCAGCGCGGCCAGATTTTGCGTCGGCACCGCGCCCTGCTTCTTGAACGCGGTCACGCTGGAAGTCAGCACCAGGCCGGCGATGCCGGGATCGTCCACGCTGGCGATGGCGACGTAGGCGGCCGACACCGTGCCGCGGCTGGTGCCGACCAGCCACACCGGCGCCGGGCTCTTGCTGCGCACGAACTCCAGCGCGGCGCGCACGTCGGCCAGGTGCCTGGGGTTGACGCGCTCGCCGTAGTCGAGCGCGGGGGTGTCGCTGGGCAGGCCAAAGATGGCGACGTTGAAGCCGTCGGCCAGGAACAGCGCCACGCTGCGGGCCAGGAAGTTGTGGCTGGTGGGCTTGCCGTCGACCACCTTGCCGTAGCCGCCGTTGCCGCCGGTGAACAGGAACACGGTGGCCTTGGCGCCCTCCTGCGCTTCCCAGTAGACGCTGGCCTCGACGCCGGCACGGGTGGGAATGCGGAAGGTCTGGCCGTCGGCCCAGGCGGCGCAGCCTTGCAGGGCGAAGATCAACGCCAGCCACCAACGATATCTGCTCATCGACCGCCCTCCGCATAAAAAACATGAAAGTATCACACCTTCATCGCGCACTCCAAAAGCGCTATCATGCGCTATCGTCACCTCACCCGATCTTCACCATGTGCGTCAACTTCCGCCCGCCCGAACCTGAAATGCTGGAAGCCGTCATGGGCGTCATCATCGACCTGCACGACACCGGCTTCTGGAAGGAAGAAACCTGGAAGGACTATGCCGCGCCCATCGTCCGCCGCGGCGCGCATGGCGGCCGCGAAGGCGTGCTGGCCAGCTACGGCATGGTGCCGCGCCAGCGCATCCCGGCCGGCGTCAAGCCGTACGACACGATGAACGCGCGGGCCGAAACGGTGGGCCAGCTGCGCTCGTTCTCGGGCGCGTGGAAGCAGGCGCAGCTTTGTCTGGTGCCGATGCGCGCGTTCTATGAGCCGTGCTATGAAAGCGGCAAGGCCGTGCGCTGGGGCATCGGCATGGCGGACCAGGCGATGTTCGCGGTGGCGGGCCTGTGGCGCGAGTGGGAAAGCGACGACGGCACGCAGATCTCCTTCACCCAATTGACGATCAACGCCGACGCCCATCCCCTGATGCGGCGCTTTCATTTTCTCGGCGACGAGCGCCGCCCGCCGGACGAGAAGCGCGGCCTGGTGATCGTGCCGCCGGCCGAGTGGGACGACTGGCTGAACTGCACCAATCCCGAGTATGCGCGCAGCTTCCTGCAGCCCTACCCCGCCGAGCAAATGAGCGCGTGGCCGGCGCCGGTGCCGAAGAAGGAAAAGCCGGTCCAGCCCAAGGCGCCCAGCGATAATCTGGAACTGTTCTGACTCAACTCCACTTCATGGTCGCGCCCCTGCGCGCCGGTCATGCAGGCATATATCAAGCGGCGGCCCAGGCTTCGATACTGCAACCTGCAGTTGATCAAAGAAAAGGAAAACGAGCCGTTGATGAGTGGCTTACTGAGACGTATTTTACGCGGGCGGAGGTTTGATGTTGACGGCAATGCCCGCCACGAGCTCATATGGCACGCGCACGCGCGGCCCCTCACCACCGAAGTCATCTGGGTTGCGGGTAACTAAGAGCCGCCCTTCTGCCTCCGCAGTCGCACGGATGATGCAATCAGGCAGTGCGATTTTAGGCGGGGTAACAATGCTGGCGCCGCGTATGGTAGCAGCACGCTCCATTATGTCGTCGTTCGAATGAACAACCTTGATGCCCGCACCGGTGAGAAATGCATTGAAACGCTGTTTGCCGGCCTGGTCCATCTTGCACGCCACCGCCATCCAAGTGATGGAGCTGATGATGGCGTCGTCGTCGTTCGTAAGTTCGACTACAGCAGCGGCATGCCCCTCCAGGTTGTCAATCAGGATGTTGGTATCAAAGAGTGCTATTTCCATTCAGCACGTACCTCGCGCTGATAAGCAATAGCGTCGCGCGGCTTGTCTGGATCATTCTTCCACATGCCGTGCACACTCATGACGGCAGCAAGGCGTTTTGCCCGCGCAGCGGCGCCTGTAATGGCTGCGCCAGAGGCTTCGCCGGCCGTTTTTATGGACGCTGCCTTTGCGCTCGCAACAAGGCCAGCTTGATGCTGCTTCTCCATGATCTCAACGGCACACTGGACCGCGCGCGCAACCACAACAACGTCAAAATGCTTGTCCGCCTTTAGACGCGCGAGGCGCGCCGCACCACCGCTCACCCACATTCCATTAGATTTAAATTTAGCTTTCTTCGGCTGCGCAGACGTGAGCACCTTCAGTAGTTGAGCGCCGGTCAAATGACTTGGGTCGATCTGGCGCGCACGCGCTGCCGACTCCACCCGCGACATTTCGCGGTCATCCAGCTCTACGGTAAGTTGTGCCATGACACACCTCATGGCTAGAATACCGTCTTGCTTGCCGGGAAAATGCGCAGTGCGTCACGACGTGATACGCACTGGCTTTATTAGATTCTAACCAGTGACCAGAAGTAACTGAACAACCCACGGTGAAATCTGCGGTTTAGTTCCTTAGCGAAAAGCTTGTTTAGCTCGGAAAATTGAACACGCTGTTGGTTTTGCACGGCTGACTCCAGCTCGATATTTTGAGATTGAAGTTTCGCCAAGTCCCCAAAGTTCGCTGTTTGCATAGCAATCTGGATGGATTTTTCATCACCAGAAATGAGCGCCCCGAAAATGGCATTGGGGTCGGCTCGTTTTAGAAGATTCTTTGCAAGAGTGTCCCGCCTAGCGATAAGGGAAGAAACTTTTTCAGCTCCTTGCTTTGTTTCATTCTGAAATTCATCTATAAGATCGAGACTAAGGGCAAGGTTTTCGTAATTACCGGCCAGTTCACTATGGCATCGGGAAGTTTTAGTGAATAGCTCCTGAACCTGTCCAAGGGATTTTTGGTAAGTTTCCATCGTTCCCTTAAATGCCACGAAGTAGATTTCCGACGATCCTTTCTTCGCAATGGTATCGGGGTTGAAGTGTTCTTGAAGAACCTGCGCAGCACCCGCATTAGCTCCAGCTGCGGCAAGGTAATCTGAATGAAGACGGTCACACTCCAGGAATTTTGTTTTGGCACCCTTATAGTCTGTTTCGTAGATTGCCTTGGTAATTTCAAACTGCTGATTAAATACTGATAAAATGCCTGGAATTACAAAAGAGGCAATTAGCACAGCAAGTACGTTGTCTTTAATCCAGTTAAGGGCGGCGATCAATTTTTGTGGCATACATTCTCCATTTGAATTTAACATCATAATCAGTGCACTGGCCGCTGTGCGAAGTCCTTGCCATGAAAAGTACCTCACCGCCTCAATTGCTTTGCGGATCGCTCGATGCCGGCAAGGATCGTTCCGGCGCCCCCTCTGTGCCAATATAACTTGAGACACCTACCCGATTAATTTAGAGTACAGCGGTAGGTTCCCAACATGCACAACCGAAAGCATCAAATTAGCACTCCAGAAGCCCAACAAGACATCCTCAACGCATCGTCCATCGGCGCCCAACGCCCGGACCCGGAGGTTGTGCCCAACGCCAAGCGTCCCGCTCGGAACCGTGCAACACCGCAGCCAGATCCGTCAGGCCCGGCCCGCCGTCGCTCTCGTACTTCAAATGCGACGGTACTCCGAGGGCCTGGCGGTAGTCTTCCTGCGGCAAGCGCATGATCCATTTTCCGGACGGATGCATTCGGTGGTCGAAGCGCTCGGCACCGAGCACCTTCTGGCCACCAAAATTCAAGATGGCGGTCTGGGCGTCCGGCAGGCCGAATTCCGCCAGCAGGTTCATGCTCAACCACTCGTTCTCAATCGATGCCGTCAGGTCCGCCTTGCGGTGCCCCACCAGTCCCAACGTCAATTTGAGGATGTGGGTGGTAGGCGTCGCCCGAAAGGCCAGCGGATTTGCGCGCCGACTGCAGAAGTGGGCCTAGCTGCTTGGAGAGCGATAGAATCTGCCTCATGGGATGCTTTCCGCGTTTTACCTGCGTACCGAATATTTGCAGATTACGCGTATCGCAGGTATTCGCCAAATACCCGTCATACAGTTAGCTTATGTACCGATAAATATTAGACGAACAATGCCTGCATCAGATCCGCAGTCGCAGGCTCAATTTGCCTGGCGCCTTTAGCCAGATTAATTTGCTTCGCTGCCGCCGCAACTTCAAGAGCGCCAGGAGCAATGTTGTACGCAGCTTTTCTTCTCATCCAATGAAGCACATCAACCAAATGCCACAAGGACAAGCTACCCGCGTGGACAGGTACGGGGAAAGTGGCGAAATTATTCACCGCTAGTTTTCGCATGTTTTGACGCGTCACGCCAACCGCGTCTGCTATGTCAGTAAGGCCGACCAGGTCTGGTCCCGCCTCGATGAGTTTGGCAGATGGAATGACCTGCCTCACATCAGTCAGCGCACTGGTCAGTGCCTCAAAGGCAGAACTCGCTTCTCTCGTAAATTCAAGCGCTATTCGGCCCGGCACGCCGATGCCAACCAGGGCATCATCACATCCGGCCCCGCCTAAGCGCTCGACCAGTTCATCCTGATTTCCATCCGCGTCGGACAGTTGATAGTTGAGCTTAAAAGTAAATTCCATTTTCTACTCCTTGGGTGCATCGCCAGTCTGACCGACGCCCGCAGCTTCACTCTGCC
Source organism: Duganella violaceipulchra (assembly GCF_019166075.1). Taxonomy (NCBI): domain Bacteria; kingdom Pseudomonadati; phylum Pseudomonadota; class Betaproteobacteria; order Burkholderiales; family Oxalobacteraceae; genus Duganella; species Duganella violaceipulchra. Next base: position 38,513 of record NZ_JAHTGR010000019.1, read on the forward strand.
GTCTTGTGCAGTTGTCTACCACACGCTTAATGGCTCTTGCATGATTGCTTGGAGTTCTCGGAGTACTCTAGATGGACGTGATGCAAAATTCTCCGCAGCGGCATTCCTGATCGTTATAAGGACAGAATATTTTCCCCCACGCGTGCCCACCGCCAACATGGAGCACCCAACCGTGCTTTTCGGCATGCTTGAGAGCATCCTCAACTTCTTTCTTTGGATGTGACGCACGAGCCATTTCCGTCTCCAATGCTATGGGGATGACTGTTAATTGTCAAGTGACAACCAACATGGAGGCGCACTCGAAAATCGTCAAGCTTGACATCCTCCCCGCCCTAAAGGACGGGGATTCCTACGGCGCCGCGTGATGATCTACGGGTCGCTTCGGTGGGTTCCTGCTTCATCGAGCGGCCTGATTGCGCCGACTCTCCACAGGCCAAAACGCGATGTCCTCGCGCTAAAATGTTGATCGCTCCGAGCACATCGGCATGATTTTCGTAGCCACAATCGGCGCACAGGAATTGAGCCTGAGTCTGCCGATTGTCTTTCGCGACGTGGCCGCAAGCCGGGCACGTCTGGCTGGTGTGGTGCGGTGGTACGGCGAGCAACATGCCGCCGTTCCATGCAACCTTATAGCCTAGCTGGCGGCGCAACTCTCCCCATCCTTGATCGAGAATGGCGCGATTCAGGCCCGACTTCCGGCCGACCTTCTTGCCCGGCTGTTCGATGGTGCCTTTGGAAGACCTGGACATATTCCGTACCTGTAAATCCTCAATACATACGAGCGCGTGGTTTTTGCTGATCGTCGTTGTGGTTTTGTGCAGGAAGTCTTTGCGGGCATTGGCGATGCCGGTGTGAATCTTCTGGACGCGAACTTTCGCCTTCTTCCAATTGCTACTGAACTTGACCTTGCGGCCCATGGTGCGTTGGTAACGAGCAAGGCGCTGCCGATGCTTCTTGAAGCTGTTTTGCGGCGCGATGAAGTCGCCGTCGCTCATGGTGGCGAACCGAGCGATGCCGACATCGATGCCGATGGCTGTCGTCGCCGTGGGCAGTGGCTGTTCGACCTCGCGTTGCGTTTGAATCGACGCGAACCACTTGCCGCCCGACTGGCTCACGGTGACATTGCGCACCTTGCCCAGCACGTCGCGGCTGTTGCGGTAACGCAGCCAGCCGAGCTTGGGCAGAAAGATGCGGTCGTTGCGCTGGTCGAGTTTGATTTGCTTCGCGTCTGGGTAGCGAAAGCTGTCGCCGCTGCCTTTGCGCTTGAAGCTGGGGAAGTCTGCCCTTTTCTCGAAGAAATTCTTGTACGCCCGCTCCAAGTCCTTCAACGCCTGTTGCAACGGGTGACAGGGCGCATCTTTCAGCCACGGAGTCGCCTCGCCATTGCGCCAGCCGGTGAGCGCCTTGCACATCCCGGTGTAGCCGATGAACTTGTTGCCAGCCTCATGGTTGTCCTTCTGCATCGCCAGCGCTTTGTTGTAGACGAACCGGCACGCCCCGGAGAAGCGGCGCATATCATGCGCTTGCTCACCGTTTGGCGTCAGTTCAAACTTGAAGGCTTGCAAACGAATCACACTGTAATTATATACAGCCCCGCTCTGCGAGCCAACACGTTTCGACTGACCAAGGACGGCTGCGCCGTCCGCGCTCTTGACCCCGCCCTGAAGGACGGGGCTTGCCGCGCACCCGGTCAATCGCAAACATCAGGCGTACATACGATGTTTGGCATCAAGGTCGAAAGCGTACCCACGGAGTCATGAAATTGAAGTTGGGAAATTTTTTGACGAGCCGCCGGTCTGCTCGCCGTGAGAGTTAGTGTGTGCTGACCGCGCGCCCTCGGCGCGCGAGGCTGCCGCTGCGCGGCAGCAGTCGGGCGATTCGGAGAGGGCTGGGCTTGCAAGCCCAGCCCTTCGAATCTCACCGCTTCCGTCCAAAAATGCAAAAACCGCCCAGTGGGCGGTTTTTGTATTTTTTGGCGGAAGCGGTGAGATTCGAACTCACGAACAGTTTAACCCGTCGCTAGTTTTCAAGACTAGTGCCTTCAACCACTCGGCCACGCTTCCTAAGTGTGCAGCATTATACAGATTTCACCCCCACTTGGGTGCCGAACCGTCGATCCGCCCTCAAGCGGCCCGACTGGCCTGCCCCGGCGCCCAGTTCTCGCGCAGCGCCTGCTCGAACGCTTCCGCTTCCAGCGGCCGCGAGAACAGATAGCCCTGCACCTCGTCGCAGCCGGAATTTTTCAGGAAGGCCAGCTGCTCGACCGTCTCCACGCCCTCGGCGATGACTTTATGCTTGAGCTGTTGCGCAATGCTGATGATGGTGTTGGCGATCGCGCAGTCGTTGGCGTCGCCAGGGATGCCGATGGTGAACGAGCGGTCGATCTTCAGCGTGTCGATCGGGAAGCGCTTCAGATACGACAGGCTGGAATACCCGGTGCCGAAATCATCCAGCGACAAGGTCACGCCCAGCGCCGTGATGCGGTCCATGATGCCGATCACCCGGTCGATGTTGTGCATCAGCGTGCTTTCGGTGATCTCCAGCTCCAGCCACGTCGGCTCCAGCCCGTAGCGCGTCAGCGTCTCCTGCACCCGTCCCGGCAAGGCCGCGGTGAACTCGCGCGCCGACACATTGACCGCCAGCCGTATCGGCGGCAGCCCCGCATCCTTCCACACCTTGGCCTGCGCGCAGGCCGCTTCCAGCACCCATTCGCCGACCTGCACCACCAAGCCGGTGGCCTCGGCCAGCGGAATGAACTCGATCGGCGGCACCAGGCCGCGCACCGGATGGCGCCAGCGCACCAGCGCCTCCGCGCCGATGATCTTGCCGTTGTCGATGCAGAACTTGGGCTGGTAGTGCAGCAACAGCTCGCCGTGGCCCAGCGCGTGGCGCAGCCCCGTCTCGATCCGCATGCGCTCCTGCATGCCCTGGTTCATGTCCTGGCTGTAGAACGCGACGTGGTCGCCTTCCGCCCCGCCCTCCTGCTTGGCGCGGTACATGGCGATGTCGGCCAGCCGCAGCAGGGTTTCGGCGTCGCCGCCGTCCTGCGGGTAGACGCTGATGCCGATGCTGCCGCCCACGCGCAAGTCATGGCCGTCGATCAGGATCGGCGTGTTCAGGGTGGCCAGCAGCTTTTGCGCCACCATGCTCGCCTCGAAATGCTGGCCGATGTCGAACAGGCCAACGGCGAATTCGTCGCCGCCCAGCCGCGCCACCAGGTCCTGGTCGCGCAGCACGGCGCGGAAGCGGCGCGCCACTTCGCACAGCAGCTCGTCGCCGATCTTGCGCCCCAGGGTGTCGTTGATCAGCTTGAAGCGGTTGAGGTCGATGAACAGCACGCAGCCATGCAGCTTGCTGCGCTGGGCCACCGTCAGGGCCTGGTCGACCAGCTTGGTCAGCAGCGAACGGTTGGGCAGGTTGGTCAGCGCGTCGTAGTAGGCCAGGTGGTGGATGCGCTCTTCCGCCATCTTGCGTTCGGTGATGTCGGTCAGGTAGGCGATCAGGCCGATCGCGCGGTCGTTGATGTCGCGCAGCGGCGACAGCGACAGGCTGGCCCAGAACACTTCGCCGGACTTTTTCTTGCGCCGCACTTCCATCAGGCGCCCGCCCTGCTCAAGGAAGGTGTCGTCGAAACTCTCGTCCTCGTCGTCGTACAGGAACAGGATGTTGCGCCCCACCGCTTCCACCGAGCTGTAGCCGAACAGGCGCTCGGCGCCCTTGTTCCAGCTGATGATGAAGCCGCTCATGTCCATGGTCAGCACCGACTCGTGGATGTGGTCGAGGATCTGCGCCTGGTGCTGCAGCTGCGACTCCACCTGCACGTAGGCGTGGCTGGAGCGCTGCGCCAGCGCGTGCACCTGCAGCACGCTGCCGGCCAGGTTGGCCAGGCTGGCCAGGTGTTCGCGGTCGAGCGAGCTGTAGCGCGCACGCCCGGACACCACGAAGCGGCCGAAATATTCGTCGTCGAACAGGATGTCCTGGGTCAGGCTGGGCACCGCGTCGTCGTTGGCGGCCAGCACTTCGATCACCGGCGCCTTGAGCAGCATGGCGTCGGTGTCGGCCGGCAGGAATTCGCCCAGCGGACTGTTCATCACGCTGCGGACGATGCGCCCCAGCTCCTCGGCCAGCGCCGCTCCGCGCAAGCGCAACACCGCGTCGCACAAGGCCGCGCTGTTGCTCAGGAAATCGGAGACGGGATGCGCGACCATGGCTTAGATATTCCTGCTGACCTGGATCGCCCAGTGGTAAGCCTGCAATTGCACTTGCCAGTAGGTCTCATGGTCGATGCCGGCCTGGTCCAGACCGGCGCTGTCGTGGCGCTCCACCAGGGCCAGCAGTTCACCCAGCGGGCCGGCGCGGTCGAGCAGCGCCATCACCACGTCGAGGTCGAGGCTGAGCGCGGCGACGATTTCCGTCATCGGCATGCCCAGCAACACATCCAGCAGCGAGAACACGCCGGCCACGAAGGCCATGTCCTGCTGGTCGCGCTCCCAGCCGAGCGCCTTGCTCAGCCCTTCCATCTGCGCGGCGCGCACCGCCGCCAGCGGCAGCAGCGGGTTGGACATGCCGTCGTCCTGCTGGCGCGCGTACAGCAGCAGCTGCAGCCAGCGCTGCAACTGGCGCCGGCCCAGCACGTTGATGGCCTGGCCGAAGCTGTGGATCGGCGAACTGAGCGCGAACGCGGCCGAGTTCACCAGCTTGAGCAAATGGTAGGACAGCGCCGGGTCCTGCTTGAGCAGCACTTCCAGCTCGCGCGAGTCGGCGTCGCGGGCCAGCAGGCCCAGCAGCGCCAGCAGGCGCTTGCGCGAGGTGCCGTCGCCGGCGTTCATGTCTTGCGGCGGATGCAGGGCGAAGTCGCCGGCGAACCAGCTGAAGCCGGCCTGGGCGCATTCGGCGATGCGCGCTTCGCTGCCCATGCCGGTGGCCAGGTGCGGGCCCGGCTGGGCCACCAGCGCCAGCACCGGCGGCATGGCCAGCGCGGCGTCGACCATCAGCGACTTGGCGCCGCACAGGGTGGCGGCCATGCCGGCCACGCCGTCGACCATGATGCGGTAGCCGGCGTCGGCGTACGAGGACAGCTTCTTTTGCACCGGCAGCTCGGCGCAGGCGGCGGCCGGCACGCGCAGGATCACGCGGTGGGGCGGCAGCTCGGACAGTTGGGACAGTTCCAGCAGCGCCGGCTGGGCCACCGGCAGGATGCAATCGAGCGGCGCCAGCGCGGCGAACGCGTCCGGCGTCTTGAGCAAGGTCAGCGCCGCCTGGAAGGCGTCGCCCGAGTCTGCGGACAATTCAAAAGTCAGTGCCACCCACTCGTTGTGAGCGTTGGACACGGCTTGCAATTCCACCAGTGGAAACATGCTAGTTTCAGGCGCAGACATCAATATCTCATTGAAGGTTGTGCGCGCAATCTTAGATCAAGCATTGATATTAGGCAATCAATTACCACCCGACAGTATTGTTATTTTCAATACGACCAGTATAAGACCAATCATCGCGCGCGAAACGTTTACTTTTATACAATTGCAAATACACAAGCGGTGCAGGAATATAGCAGATATTGCCGCACAAACACGCACTGTTAAAGATTGCTTAATAGAATTAGAGCCGATACTCTGTATTTACAACAGGATTGCACAAGCCGCAACGTTACTGCACATGCTGGACCGCGAACCGGATCAGCTCGGCCTGCCCCTCGATGCCCAGCTTGCGCTTGATGTTCAGGCGATGGGTTTCCACGGTGCGCACGCTGAGGTCGAGCGCGCGGGCGATCTGCTTGTTCGATTCGCCGTTGGCGATGTGGCGCAGCACCTCGTGCTCGCGCGAGGTCAGCTGGTTGTCCTGGGTGTGCGGCTGGGCCAGCTGGCGCGCCAGCGCGGCGCTGTAGTAGATGCCGCCGGACATGACGGTCTCGATCGCCACCACGATGTCCTTGCCGGGCGCGTCCTTGAGCACATAGCCGCGCGCGCCGGCCTGGATCGCCTGCGACACGTATTCCAGCTTGTCGTGCATCGACAGGATCAGCACCGCGATACGCGGAAACGCCTGCTTGAACTGGGCCGTCGCCTCGATGCCGTTGGTGCCGCGCATATTGATGTCCATCAGCACCAGGTCGACCTCGCACTGGGCGGCCTGCTCCAGCGCCTCGGCCGCGCCGCCGGCCTCGGCCACCACCTGGAATTGCGGCATCGCCTCCAGCCGCGCGCGCAGGCCGTCGCGCACCAGGGGATGGTCGTCGACCAGCAGGATTTTGATTGTGGCTGTCATGTCGTGATCTTTATAAACTGTGCTTTAAAACTGTGTTAACCGTTGCCGGCAAAGGCGGTCACCACCGTGCCGGCGCTGGAGGAGGCGATGTCAAAGCGGCCGCCGATGGCGTCCATGCGCTCCATCATATTGCGCAGGCCGATGCCGTGCTTGGGATGCAGGGCGATGCCTTCGGCGTCGAAGCCGGCGCCGTCGTCGCGGATGCGCAGGGTGACGCCGCCGTGCTCGCCGGTCAGGCCGATCTCGATGCGGCTGGCGCCGGCGTGGCGCTCGATATTGGTCAAGGCTTCCTGGGCCACGCGGAACAGCACGGTGTTGGCGACGTCGGGCAAGTCGTCGGTGCACCCCTCCGCCTCGAAGTGTACCGGGGTTCCGCTGCTGAGCGTGTACTCCTGGCCCAGGTGGTGCAGCGCCGCCGCCAGGCCCAGGTCGTCCAGGATAGCCGGGCGCAGATTGTGCGAGATGCGGCGCACCTCGCCCATCACGTTGTTGAGCTGGTCGGCCGCGTGCTCGAAGGCCGCCTGCGCCGCCTGCTGCTGCGCGACCTGGCCGGACGCCAGGCCGGAGGTCAGGCGGATGATGCCGGCCTCGATCTGCAGCTTGATCGACACCAGCCACTGGCTGATGCCGTCGTGCAGGTCGCGTGAGAGCCGCGCCCGTTCCTCCTCCTGCGATTCCACCACGCGCTGGGCCAGCACCTTGAGCTTGGCGTCGGCCACCCGCAGCTCGCTGATGTTGAGCGCCAGCCCGGAACTGGCCACCGCCACCGAGGCCGCGATGGCGATCGCGGCGATCCACAGCATGGTGTTGTGGATGTTGCCCGATTGCTGGACATCGACCTTGGCCAGCGCCTGGTCGACGTCGTCCAGATAGATACCAGTGCCCAGCATCCAGCCCCATTTCGGCATCGGGATCACGTAGCCCAGCTTGGCGCCGGACTTGTGGGTGGACGGCTTGACCCACCTGTAGCGTTCCAGCCCGCCGCCCGCGCGGGCGCGCGCCAGCAGGTTCTGGATGGTCGGCTGGCCCTGCTCGTCGCGCATCTCAAACAGGTTGCGGCCCACCAGTTCCGGCTGGCGCGGATGCATCAAGGTGTTGCCCTGCATGTCGTAGACAAAGAAATAGCCGTCGTCTCCATAGCTGAGCGAGGACAGGATGCGCTTGGCCTCGTCGCGGGTGGCCTGGTCGTCGCGGCCCGACTCGTACAGATGGGCGATGGCGTGCGCGGCCAGCGCCACGTAGTGCTTCAGTTCGGCCTCCTTGCTGCTCAGGTAGGCTTGCTGGATGGTCTCGCGCTGCTGCTGGGCCAGCAGCACCGACTGGTGCCGCACCGCCAGCGCGATGGCGATCAGCGCCAGGATCAGCGGCGTGATGGCCAGGAATATGACTTTTTGCCGCAACTTCATGACGTTCCGTCCCGAATGATTCTGTAGCGCGATTCTACGCTCCCCGCCGGCTGCGGCGACTACGTAGTTGTACCGAGCCATAGTGCGTAGTGGTGCGCTTGCGGCGGTTATCAGCTTCCTGAATACTGGACATAAGCTGCCAAGGGGGTCAAGTCTGACATTCGGACACGGCCTCTGCCGTACTACCAGCTACGGCAGAGGCCGTGTCCGAATGTCAGACTTGACCCCCGCCTTAAAGCAGCGCCCAAAACCTTGGAGGAAGCATGAAAACACTACACCATACCGCGCCACCCACGCTGGCCAGCCGGCTCGGCTGGGCCGCGCTCGCCCTGTGCGGCGCCGCGGCGCTGGGCGTCATCGCGCTCAAGCGCGGCGAAGCTGTCAGCGCCATCTGGATCGTCATCGCCGCCGTCTGCGTCTACCTGATCGCCTACCGCTTCTACAGCCTGTTCATCGCCGACAAGGTGCTGGGCCTGGACGCCCGCCGCATGACCCCGGCCAACAAGCTGAACGACGGCCTCGACCATGTGCCGACCAATAAGTACGTGCTGTTCGGCCACCACTTCGCCGCCATCGCCGGCGCCGGTCCGCTGGTCGGCCCGGTGCTGGCCGCGCAGATGGGCTATCTGCCCGGCATGCTGTGGATACTGGCCGGCGTGGTGTTTGCCGGCGCCGTGCAGGACTTCATCGTGCTGTTCATCTCGATGCGCCGCGACGGCCGTTCGCTGGGCGACCTGATCAAATCGGAGCTGGGCCAGATCCCCGGCATGATCGCACTGCTGGGCACCTTCATGATCATGGTCATCATCCTGGCGGTGCTGGCGCTGATCGTGGTGAAGGCGCTGACCGGCTCGCCGTGGGGCAGCTTCACCGTCATGGCCACCATCCCGATCGCGCTGCTCATGGGCGTCTACACCCGCTACGTGCGCGTCGGCCGCATCGGCGAAGTGTCGGTCATCGGCTTCGTGCTGCTGATGGCGGCCATCTTCGGCGGCCAAGTCGTGCAGGAAAACCCGGCCCTGGCGCCGATGTTCACCTTCACCGGCACCGAGCTGACCTGGATGCTGATCGGCTACGGCTTCGTCGCCTCGGTGCTGCCGGTGTGGCTGCTGCTGGCGCCGCGCGACTACCTGTCGACCTTCCTCAAGATCGGCACCATCGTCGGCCTGGCGCTGGGCATCGTGGTGGTCGCGCCCTACCTGAAAATGCCGGCCATGACCAAGTTCATCGACGGCACCGGTCCGGTCTGGGCCGGCTCGCTGTTCCCCTTCCTGTTCATCACCATCGCCTGCGGCGCCGTGTCCGGCTTCCACGCCCTGATCGCCTCCGGCACCACGCCCAAGATGATCGAGAATGAAACCCACGCCCGCTTCATCGGCTACGGCGCGATGCTGATGGAATCGTTCGTCGCCATCATGGCGCTGGTGGCCGCCTCGACCATCGAGCCGGGCGTCTACTTCGCCATGAACAGCCCGGCCGCGCTGCTGGGCACCACGGCCGAGTCCGCCGCGCACGCGGTCTCGCAGATGGGCTTCTACATCACGCCGGAAATGCTGACCCAGACCGCCAAGGATGTCGGCGAGCACTCGATCATCTCGCGCGCCGGCGGCGCGCCGACGCTGGCGGTGGGCATGGCCCAGATCCTGTCGGGCGTCATCGGCGGCAAGATGATGATGGCCTTCTGGTACCACTTCGCCATCCTGTTCGAGGCGCTGTTCATCCTGACGGCGGTCGACGCCGGCACCCGCGCCGGCCGCTTCATGCTGCAGGACTTGCTGGGCGCCTTCGTGCCGGCCATGAAGCAGACCGAGAACGTGTTCGCCAACCTGACCGCGACCGGCCTGTGCGTGGCGGCCTGGGGCTACTTCCTGTACCAGGGCGTGGTCGATCCGCTGGGCGGCATCAACACCCTGTGGCCGCTGTTCGGCATCGCCAACCAGATGCTGGCGGCGATCGCGCTGATCCTCGGCACCTGCGTGCTGTTCAAGATGAAGCGTGCCAGGTTCGCCTGGGTCACCGTGCTGCCGACCGTGTGGCTGCTGCTGTGCACGCTGACGGCGGGCTTCCAGAAGATCTTCGACGCCAATCCGAAGATCGGCTTCCTGGCGCACGCCGCCAAGTACCAGGCCGCCTTCGACGAGGGCAAGCTGCTGGCGCCGGCCAAGTCGGTGCTGCAGATGCAGCAGGTGATCTTCAACGACTACCTGGACGCGTCGCTGGCCGGCTTCTTCATGATCGTCGTGCTCAGCGTGCTGGCGTTCGGCATCCGCACGGTGCTGGCGGCGCGCGCCTCGGCCCAGCCGACCGCCCAGGAAAGCGCTATGGTCCTGACGCCCCAGGTGCAGTGATGCTGGGCGAGATCGCCAAGGCCGGCCGCTATCTCGGACAAAGCATGCGTCTGATGATGGGCCTGCCTGAATACGACACCTACGTCTCGCACCGGGAAGCCAGCCATCCCGACGAGCCGATGATGACGTACGAGGAATTCTTCCGCGAACGTCAGGAAGCCCGCTACGGCGGCGCCGGCAAGCGCGGCGGTTGCTGCTAGTCGAAATAGAAAGGCCGGTTCCGCGCGAATCGGCTTTTTTTTGCGGGAACTTTTTGCGTCGCCCACATGTCTAACTCCGCTGAGCCGCGTTGTCGGCCATTCTCGGGAGACACATGTCGCAACCTTTTTCATACCAACAGGCGTATGCCCGCAACATCGGCTGGGTCACGCAGGCCGAGCAATCGGTGTTGCGCGGCAAGCGCATCGCCATCGCCGGCCTGGGCGGCGTCGGCGGCGTGCACCTGCTGACCCTGGCGCGGCTGGGCGTGGGCGCCTTCCACATCGCCGACTTCGACACCTTCGACATCGCCAACTTCAACCGGCAGGTGGGCGCCACCATGTCCACGCTGGGGCTAGCCAAGGTCGAGGTGCTGGCCGGGATGGCGCGCGACATCAATCCCGGGCTGCAGATCGTCCGCTTTCCCGACGGCGTCAACAGCGGCAACCTGGCCCAGTTCTTCGAAGGCGTCGACTTGTACGTGGACGGCCTGGATTTCTTTGCCTTCGACGCGCGCCAGGCCACCTTCGCCGCCTGCGCGCGGCTGGGCATACCGGCCATCACGGCGGCGCCGCTGGGCATGGGCACGGCGGTGCTGAACTTCCTGCCGGGCCAGATGACGTTCGAGCAGTACTTCGGCTGGGGCGCGCTGCCGGACGAGGAAAAGGCGCTGCGCTTCCTGGTCGGCCTGGCGCCGGCCGGCCTGCACGCGCGCTACCTGGTCGATCCGTCCAGCATCAACCTGCAGGAGCAGCGCGGACCGTCGACCATCATGGGCTGCGAGCTGTGCGCCGGCGCGGCCGCCACCGAGGCGCTGAAGATCCTGCTGAACCGCGGCCCGGTCGAGGCCGCGCCGCGCGGTTATCATTTCGACGCCTATCGTAACAAGCTGGTCCGCACCTGGCGCCCCGGCGGCCACCGCCACCCGCTCCAGCGGCTGACCATGATGCTGGTGAAACGCCGGCGCGGAGCGCAATCATGAGCAAGATGGAACAACACCTCGACGCCACGCTGGAGCAGATCCTGGAACTGGCGCGCTGGGCCCCCAGCGGCGACAACACCCAGCCGTGGCGCTTTGAAATCCTCGACGCCCGCCGCCTGGTGGTGCACGGCCACGACACGCGCGACCACTGTGTCTACGACCTCGACGGCCATCCCAGCCAGCTCTCGATCGGCGCGCTGCTCGAAACCATGGCCATCGCCGCCAGCAGCTACCAGCTGGAGTTGCGGGTCACGCGCCACGTCGAGGCGCCGGAGAGCCGCCCCACCCTCAGCGTCGAGTTCGTTCCCGCGCCGGACCTGGAGCCCGATCCGCTGGCCGACGCCATCCTGCCGCGCAGCGTGCAGCGGCGCGCGCTGAGCCGGCGCCCGCTGACGCCGGCCGAACGCTCGGCGCTGCTGGCCACGCTGCCGGACGGCTACGGCGTGCACTGGCTGGAGGGCGGCCAGCGCGCGGCGGCGGCGCGGCTGATGTTCCGCAACGCCAAGCTGCGGCTGACGATGCCGGAAGCCTGGCAGGTGCACAAGTCGGTCATCGAATGGAACGCCCGCTACAGCGAGGACCGCATCCCCGACCAGGCGCTGGGGGTGGACGCCGCCACCGCCAAACTGATGCGCTGGATCATGCAGCGCTGGCAGCGGGTGGAGTTCTTCAACACCTGGCTGGCCGGCACGCTGGCGCCGCGCCTGCAAATGGACTTGATCCCCGGCCTGGCCTGCGCCGCCCATTTCGTGCTGACCGCGCCGCGCCGCGCACAGCGGGTCGACGACTACCTGCAGGCCGGCCGCGCCATGCAGCGCTTCTGGCTGACCGCCACCGCGCAGGGCCTGCAACTGCAACCGGAGCTGACGCCGCTGATCTTCGCCCGCTACGTGCGCGAAGGCCGGGTGTTCTCCGGCACGCCCGGCATGCAGGAGCGCGCGGAGGCGCTGGCGCGCGAGGGCGCGGCGCTGGTCGGCCAGGCGGCGTGGGAGACGGCGGTGTTCATGGGCCGCATCGGCGCCGGCCCGGCGGCGGCGGCGCGCTCGCTGCGCAAGCCGCTGCGCGCGTTGCTGGTCGGCCCGGCCGGCAAGCCTTGACGGGCTTCTTTACAACGACGCGCCGGCGCCGCCGCTAAACGAGCTCAAGCCGTTGATTTGACAGGCCCCGCCGCCACTGGCAAGGCTTTTGCTCAGCCTGCTAGGTCGACACCGATTCCGGGGTCGCGATCCAGACAGGGAGCCAATATGAACAACGTCAAACCGGCCATCGCCGCCGCCATGCTCACCACCGCGCTGGCGGGCGCGCCGCCCGCCCACGCCGGACCGATGGTCGGGCTGGACCCGACCGGCCAGCACGCCTACTCCACCTATGCCGACCTGTGGACCAACGTCACCAATACCGCGATGGCCACCAATTTCACGCCCGGCGCCCCCGCCGCCCCCGGACTGCTGCCGTCCCCCAGCGTGGTGCGCTCGCAGATGGTGATCGGCACCATGTCGCAAAACGCCGCCATCGTCACCCCGGGCGGCCTGAACACCGGCTTCGAACTGAGCGCCGTGGTGCGCTTCCAGGAATTGGTGGACAGCCAGACCGCCACTTCCGCCCACTTCAGGCTGCCAGACAGCCAGGCCAGCGCGATCGATGTCGATCTGCTGCACGCCGGCGTGCAAAACATCGCCTTCTACCTCGACCGCTTCACGTCGGGCACGGCCAGCAGGGCGGTGGCCGGCGACGGCGACGGCACCGTGCGTTGCTACGGCGCCGGCCAGACCTCGGACGGCTGCGGCGTCGGCGACCCGGACGGTGACGGCGTGCTGGTCATGTCCGGCCGCCTGGTCGCCCTCGAAGCCAACGTCGCCACCGCCGGCGACCTGTCCACCGGCGCGTTCGACATGCGCTACCGGATCGACTTCGTGGATGCCCGCTATCTCGACCTCGCCAGCGGCGCCGTGTTCCAGAACAATGTCACCGGCGCCGCCACCATGCCCTCGCTGTACGCGCCGGCCGCCATGTGGGACGGCACCCCGCCCGCCGGCGTGCCGCTGATGAAGTTCGACGGTTCGGGCTCGTTCGCGCTGGCGGCCGTGCCGGAACCGGCCACGCTGGCCCTGCTCGGCATCGGCCTGGCCGGCGTGGTGCTGGCGCGCCGCCGCCCGCCGTTGTAAGCCTGGCCGGGCCCGTCCGGCCGGCGGGCCCGGCGTCGTCAGCCGCGGCCGCCGGCCGCGCGCCGCAGCGCCGCGTCGAAGCGGGTCGCCACATCGTAGCGCTGAAACAGCGACGCCAGCTGGCCCGCCGCAGCCCGCGCCGCCGGGCGCTCCAGCAAGTCCAGCACGGTGCGCCGCAGCGTGTCCTGGTCCAGCCGGTCCGAGCGCAGCAGGGCGCCGGCGCCCATCGCCGCCACCGCCCGCATGTTCAGATACTGGTCCAGGTTGCCCGCGATGCCCAGCACCGGCACGCCGGCCGCCAGCGCCTGCTGGCTGGTCGGACTGCCGCCGTTGCAGATCACCAGCTGCGCCCGCCGCGCGGCCTCCTCGCCCGGCAGGTAGTCGGCCACATGGGCGTTGTCCGGCGGCGCGCCGGGATCGGCCTGGCCGGCGGTGGCGGCGATCACCCGCACCGGCAGCGCCGCCAGCGCCTGCAGTATCCGCGGCAGCAGCGCGCCCTGCCCCGAGCTGCCCAGCGTGACGTAGATCAGTGGCTTGTCGGCCGGCAAGGCATCCCACCAGCCGGGCGGCGGCGTCGGCGGCGACCAGGTCACCGGCCCCAGATAGGAATGATGGGGCGGCAGATCCACCGCCGGGAACATCTCCGGAATGTCCGGATACAGCACATAGTCGGCGTCGGCATACACGCTGCGCAAGTCATAGCCCAGCGACGGCAGGCGGTAGCTGCGCCGCACCCGGTTCAGCGGCCGGCTGTGCAGCGCGAACGCCAGCGGCCGCACCAGGCGGAACAGCCGATCCGCCAGCGCGATCGGCAGCACCCGCGCCAGCGCGATGGCCGGCACCGTGTAGCGCTGCGGCACATAGGGACTCCAGTAGGCGTTGATCAGGCCGACATACGGCACTTGCGCCACGCGCGCGCTGACCGACAGCGACAGCCGGAAGTCGCCCACCACCACATCCGGCCGCACCGCCTGCAGCAGGCGCAGGTCGTCCCGCACATACTGCTGCAGGGTGGCGCTGTCGTACACCGGCTTGCCCGCGGCCAGGGCCGCCAGGAAGCGCGCGCTGGCGATGCTGGCTATGGTCCAACTGCTCAGCCTGCTGCCCTGGAAAAAAGCCTCGTAGCCGGGCGCGCAGGCAAAGTGTACCTCGTATTGTTGCGGCGCCAGCGTCCGCGCCAGCGCCAGCGGCCGGCCGACGTGGGCCAGCGTGACGGCCTCGGCCACGAACAGGATTTTTTTGCGTTCCATCCTTGCAGCTTGCGACGCACTTCGCCGCGGCCTTTGAGAATGCTCAAACGTGCGGGGATTAGATGCAGATCAAGGCTGCATGGTTGCGGACGCTATATTTTTCCATCTGGCACTTACCGATCAGCCTGTCGCGCCGACGATTTCGGCGCCCACCGTTTGCCACCGCCTACAGCAATGTTCAATTTCGAACGTTCGGGTCTGAGCCAGAAACTGACCATCATTTCCGTGCTGTCCACCGGCAGCGCCCTGATGCTGGTGTTCTTCGCGTTTGCCGCGACATCCGTGCTGAGCCGCACCGACGACGAGCGCCGGCAGCTGTCCTCGCTGGCCGGCGTGATCGGCAACAACAGCGTGGCGGCGCTGCTGTCGGCCGACACCCGGCGCGCCCAGCAGACGCTGACCACGCTGGCGGTCGAAGACCAGATCCAGCAGGCCATCCTGTACGACAGCACCGGCCAGTTGCTGGCGCGCTACAAGTCGGCCGCCCTGCCCGCCGAACAGGATGCGCCGGAACAATTGGCGATCGAAGACAGCGGCGACACAGTCCGCACCTTCCACAGCGGCCCGCTGTGGGCGCCGGCCTTGCGCCTGTACCGGCCGGTGCACGTCAAGGACGAGTTCATCGGCACCGTGATGATCGAATGCGCGCAGACCCGCATGTGGCTGGACCTGTTCAAGCACCTGGCCGCGGCCGCCGTGGCCGCCATGCTGTCGTTCATGATGGCGCTGCTGACGGCGGCCCGCTTCAAGGGCAGCATCGCCGAGCCGGTCGGCAAGCTGATCGCCGCGGCCCAGCAGGTCAGCCGCGGCTTGGCCACGCCGCGCATCGTCCACCAGCGCAGCGACGAGCTGGGCGCGCTGACCGACAGCTTCAACGACATGCTGGCCCAGGTCGAGGCGCGCGACGCCGCGCTGGAGCAATACCGCGACCAGCTCGAACGCCAGGTCGGCGTGCGCACCGAGCAGCTGGAGAAGGCCAAGAACGCCGCCGAGGCCGCCAGCCAGGCCAAGAGCGCCTTCCTCGCCACCATGAGCCACGAGATCCGCACGCCGATGAACGGCGTGCTGGGCATGACCGAGCTGCTGCTGGCCACCCGCCTGAGCGAGCAGCAGCGCCACTACACCAGCATGGTCAAGCGCTCCGGCGAACACTTGCTGGTCATCATCAACGACATCCTGGATTTCTCCAAGATCGAGGCCGGCAAGCTGACGGTCGAATACATCCATTTTAATTTCCGCGAATTGCTCGACGACATAGACAACGTCTTCTCGCCGCAGGCGCAGGCCAAGGGCATCCGGCTGGAGCTGGCGATCGCCTACGATATCCCGATCGCCATCTGCGGCGACCCCAACCGGCTGCGCCAGGTCATCTTCAATCTGCTGGGCAACGCGATCAAGTTCACCGAGAGCGGCAAGATCACCGTCAAGGTCGCCGTGGTGCACGAGGACGCGCAAACCGTCGGCCTGCGCTTCGAGGTGCACGACACCGGCGTCGGCGTCTCCAGCGAGGCGCGGGCGCGCATCTTCGATTCGTTTTCGCAGGCGGACGGCTCGACCACCCGCAAGCACGGCGGCACCGGCCTCGGCCTGGCGATCTCAAAACAACTAGTGGAGCTGATGGGTGGCACGATAGGAGTCGACCATGCGCTAACGCAAGGATCGATCTTTTGGTTTGCCGTAAATTTTGACAAACGTCGCGTCGATGTCGACGATCCTTCTTTCCACGCCACCCAGGAATGCCGCGCCTTGATTGTCGATGAGAATCCCACCAGCCGGGACGAGCTGGCAACGCTGCTGCGCGGCTGGCGCATCGCCAGCGCCGGCGCCACCGCCACCGACGCCCTGCCGCAACTGCGCGAGGCGGCCGCCGCCGGCCGGCCCTACGACGTCGCGCTGCTGGACATGGAGTTGCCGCGCACCAGCGGCCTGGCGCTGGCCGCCGCGATCCGCGCCGAGCCGGCGCTGGCCGCCACCCGGTTATTGCTGCTGAGCACCGAGCGCAACGCCGCCGACGGCGTCCAGCGGCGCGAAGCCGGCGTCGCCTTCCAGCTGATCAAGCCGCCGCGCGCCTGCGACCTGTTCGATTGCCTGCTGGCGCCCGGCCGCGGCGCGCCGGCGCGCCCGGCCGAGGCGGCGCCGGTCGAGGCGCCGCCGGCCGCCGCCCCGGTGGCCCCGCCGCTGGCCGCCTTCAGCCCCGGCCCGACGCCGGCCCCGCGCGCGCGCAGGCGGCGCAAGGTGTTGCTGGCGGAAGACAACCCGGTCAACGTCGAAGTGGCCAGCGCCATGCTCGAAGGGCTGGGGCTGGACGTGAGCCGCGCCTGCAACGGCGAGGAAGCGCTGCAGGCGGTGCAGGCCACCGAGTTCGACCTGATCCTGATGGATTGCCAGATGCCCGTCATGGACGGCTTCGCCGCGACCACGGAAATCCGCCGCCGCGAACAGCAGCGCGGACGCGGCCGCAGCATGCCGATCGTCGCCATCACCGCCAACGCCCTGCAGGGCGACCGCGAATCCTGCCTGGCGGCCGGCATGGACGACTACCTGAGCAAGCCCTTCACGCAGCAGGCGCTGGGGCAGACCATTTCCCGTTGGATCAGCCTGCCGCGCAAGCCGGCCGCGCCGGACGCACCCGAGCCGCGCCCGGCCGCCCCCGCGTCCACCGGCCAGATCAACCGCCAGGCGCTGGAAAACATCCGCGCCCTGAGCGCCACCCACGGCGACGCCCTGCTCGAGCGCGTGCTGCACGCCTATCTCGACGACACCCCCAAGCACTTGCACACGCTGAGCCAGGCCATCGGCGCCGGCAACATCAGCCAGATGCGCAAGGCCGCCCACAGCCTCAAGTCCAGCAGCGCCAACGTCGGCGCCGACGCGCTGGCGCAGCGCTGCAAGGAGCTCGAGCTGCTGGGACGCAACGACACCACCGCCGGCGCCGCTGTCCTGCTGGCCGATATGGAACGCTCTTTCCAGGCCGTGCGGCAGGCATTGGGAGCCATCCTGGAAAAGGAAACATGACATGGCAAGCCCAACCTCCCCCAAGCGCGGCCTGGTGCTGGTCGCCGACGACGATCCGGTGATGCGCCTGCTGATGCTGGAAATGCTGGGCCAGGTCGGCCTGGACGCGGTCGAGGCCGAAGACGGCGTGCAGGCCGTGGCCCTGTTCCAGCGCATGACGCCGGACCTGCTGCTGCTCGACGTCGACATGCCGGGCATGGACGGCTTCGCCGTGTGCCGCGAGATCCGCCGCCTGGAAACCCAGACCACCGTGCCCATCATCATGGTCACCGGCGGCGACGAGCTCGAATCGGTGACCCAGGCCTACGAGGCCGGCGCCACCGATTTCGTCTCCAAGCCGATCAACTGGCCCATCCTCGGCCACCGGGTGCTGTACGTGCTGCGCGCCAGCGACGCCATCACCCGCCTGCGCATCGCCGACGCCCACCACCGCGCGGTGCTGGCGGCGATCCCGGACACCTTCTTCCGCATGAACAAGGACGGCTACTACCTCGACTACGAGCAGGGCCACGAGGCCAGCGGCGTGTTCGACAGCGACCAGTGCGTCGGCCGCCACCTGAACCAGGTGCTGCCGGACGACATCGCCCGCCACATGCTGGAGCAGGTGCAGACCGTGCTCGACACCCAGCACATCCGCTCGCTCGACTACCAACTGCCGGTCGCCGGCGCCGCGCGCGCGCGCCAGGGCGAACACGCGGTGGCGGCGCCGGTGCGGCATTTCGAGGCGCGGCTGGTGGCCACCGGCCCCGACGAAGTGCTGGGGCTGGTGCGCGACATTAGCGAACGCAAGCGCACCGAGGAACAGATCCGCCGCCTGGCCTACTGCGACAGCCTGACCGGCATCCCCAACCGCCAGGCCTTCCTGGAAACGCTGGAGGCCGAGCTGGTGCGCTCGCGCAAGGGCAACAAGAAGTTCGCCGTGCTGTTCATGGACCTGGACGCCTTCAAGCGCATCAACGACACGCTGGGCCACGACGTCGGCGACCACCTGCTCAAGGCCGTCTCCGAGCGCCTGCGCGAAACCACCCGGCCCAGCGACCTGGTGTCGCGCACCGAAGTGGGCGGCAACAACCTGGCGCGCCTGGGCGGCGACGAGTTCACCATCCTGATCCCCGACCTGGAGCGGGTGGAGAACGCCCTCAACGTGGCCCACCGCGTCAAGGAAGCCATGCGCCGGCCCTTCCTGCTCGACACCAATGAAATCTTCGTCACCGCCAGCATCGGCATTTCGCTGTACCCGGAGGACGGCGAGGACTGCAACTCGCTGCTCAAATACGCCGACACCGCGATGTACCACGCCAAGAACTGCGGCAAGAACAACGCCAAGCTGTACAGCTCGTCGCTGACGATGCAGATCATGAGCCACGTCAAGCTGGAAGTGGGCCTGCGCAAGGCGCTGCAAAACAACGAGCTGTATCTGCTGTACCAGCCGCAGATCGACGTCTCCAGCGCCCAGGTGGTCGGCGTCGAAGCGCTGGTGCGCTGGCGCCACCCGGAACGCGGCATCATCTCGCCGACCGAGTTCATCCCGCTGGCCGAGGAGACCGGCCTGATCGTGCCGATCGGCGAATGGGTGCTGCGCACCGCCTGCCGCCAGGCGATGGCGTGGCAGGCCGCCGGCAAGCAGCCGGTGCGGGTGGCGGTCAACCTGTCGGCCAAGCAGTTCAAGGATGAGAACCTGACCCAGATCGTGCTCTCCACGCTGCACGACACCGGCCTGCCGGCCGAGCTGCTGGAGCTCGAGCTGACCGAAGGCACGCTGATGGACGACGCCCGCGCCACCATGGTCACGCTGGAGCAGTTGCGCGGCATCGGCGTCTACCTGTCGATCGACGACTTCGGCACCGGCTACTCGTCGATGAACTACCTCAAGCGCTTCGACGTGCGCGCGCTGAAGATCGACAAGAGCTTCATCAGCGGCCTGCCGCAGGATTCCGAGAACGCCGCCATCACGCGCGCCATCATCGCCATGGCGCACGGCCTGAAGATGGCGGTGGTGGCCGAGGGCGTGGAGACCGGCGCCCAGCTGCTGCTGCTGGAACAATTCGGCTGCGACCTGGCGCAGGGCTACTACCTCGGCCATCCGTCGCCGCCCGAATCGATCGACCTCATGCTCGGCAACCAGTTCACGATCAACGGTCTGGCGCCCAGCGACGATGGTCACGCGATAAAGTTCCGCGCCCAGCTTTGACGCCCCTCGCCTCCCGGTCGGCTCAGCTGCCTAAGATGGTCAGGCAGTTGTCCGAGCCAAGGAGGTCACATGGACCAGCAAGAACATTCCTTCCGCCTGGTGTTCACACCGGAGCGGCATCACCAGCGGCAACCCCTGGTGCTGCGCGCGGCCGCCGTCTCCAGGCGGGTCGACGCGCTGTTCAAGGCCATGTCGCGCGACTACCTGCTGCGCGAACAGTTCATCACCGACCCGGCCCAGGTGCTGGCGGACTTTGCCATCGGCGAAAAGCTGCCGGAGCAGCGCGCCTCGGTCAGCAACCAGCTGGTGTATGCGATCCTGGCCAACCGCCACATGCGGCGCTGGCTGCGCGACTACGCGGCCGATCACCAGCACACCACGCCCAGCCGCACCGAGTTCATGACCGCGTTCGGCAACGCCGTCATCCAGCATGGCGACTACCATATCGTGTTGGCGCTGGTCCGCGGCGGCATCGAAAGGGAATCGCCGTTCGCCCTGGGCGGCGTGGAGCAGGCGATGCTGTTCACCAGCAGCCCCATCTTCGCCAGCGGCTTCCTGGTGCCGACCGACCACCGCACCAGCAACGACTCGAACAGCACGCAGAACTTTGAACACAGTTCGGCCACCATCGGCACCGGGCCGGGCACCGACGAAGGCACCGAGGTGGGCCCGGACCCCGGCCCCCAGCCTGGCACAGGCACAGGCACCAGCACCAGCACCAGCACCAGCACCGATACCGGTACCGGTACGGACACCGGAACCAACACGGGAACCGATACGGGGACGGGGACGGGGACCGATACCGGCACCGACACGGGCACAGATACCGGCACGGGGACCGACACCGGCACCGGCACCGATACCGGCACCGAAAGTGGCGCCAGCGGCACCGGATACGATCCCTATCGCGGCCAGGAGTACGTGCGCGTCACGATCGAGGCGCTGGTGCAGTACGCCCAGATCCTGGAGTCGCGCGGCGTACTCGCCATCTCCGAGGAGCAATTCAATGTCGCCCGCTGATTCGGAAGCGCCGCTGCTGCGCCGGCGCGCGCACACGCTGTCCATCATGCCGACCTTCACCTGCCCGGCCGAGTGCGCGGATTGCGGCACCCTCTCCAGCCCGCGCGAGCGCAACCGGCTGGCGCTGGCGCCCATCCTGGCCGCCATCGACGAAGCCAGGCAACTCCGGTTCAGCAATGTGGTCTTCACCGGCGGCGAGGCCACGCTGGAATGGAAAACCCTGCTGCAAGGCATACGCCACGCCGCCGACCACGGGCTGCCGGTGCGCCTGGTCACCAACGCCCACTGGGCCACCAGCCTGGAGACCGCGCGCGAAAAAATCGCCGCGCTGATCGATGCCGGCCTGTCGGAAATCAACTACAGCACCGGCGACGAGCATGTGCGCTTCGTGCCGCTGGAGCGCGTGGTCCTGGCCACCGTGGCCGCCTGCGAGCGCCGCTTCCGCACCCACGTGATGATGGAGCTGAAGCAGGACCGCCACATCACGCCGAAAATGCTGACGGAGCACCCGCTGGTCGCCGCCCTGCAGCCCGATCAATTCGCCGCTCTGACCGTGCTCAGCAGCCCCTGGATGCCGCTGCACCACGAAACCATTTACCGCTATCCCGACGGCGTGGCCTGCGACGTGCAGGCGGCGGCGATACGCGGCGGCTGCTCCAGCGTGCTCAAGACCTATACCTTGCAGGCGGACGGCCGCGTCGGCTCCTGCTGCGGCCTGGGCCTGCGCGTCATCCCCGAACTGAACGTCGCCGACACCGGCCAGCCGGGCTTCCTGCGGCGCGCCATCGTCGAATCCGAGGAAGACTTCCTCAAGCTGTGGATACACCACCAGGGCCCGGCCAAGGTGGTCGCCTGGGCCGCCACGCACAACCCCGACATCAAATGGGAGGGCCTGTACGCCCACCAATGCCAGATGTGCCAGCGCCTGTACCACGACGACGCCGTGCGCAAGGTGATCGAGGAGCATTGGCAGGAAATGATCGCCGAAGTGCTGCAGGCGGCTTGGCTGGACGATGTGCACATCCCCGACTCGCTGGGCAGACTGAACGCCGAAGCCGCCTGAGGGCCGCCGCCATGACCTTGATGAACCCGGCCGCGCCACCGCAGCCTCCGCTCACGGTCGCCAAGCTGCGCCACGACGCCGAGCAGTTCAGCTACCTGCAGCGGCTGGGCGTGCTGGGCGCCGAGTACAGCCCCATCGTGCAGCGCTACCGCCAGCTGGCCGACCACATGGCGGCCAACCATATCGACAAGCGCGAGCGCCCGACAGCGGACCAGCTTGCCGGCATAGGCGACATCTACAACCGCATCATCCACCGGCGCGCCACGCCGGCCGTGCAGCAAACCTGGTCGGGCAGCTGGCAAGGCGCCGATGTCGAACTGGCCTATCGCAGCAAGCCGCCCGGCATCGTCGTCATCGACGACTTCCTGGCGCCCGCAGCGCTGGACAGCCTGCGCCGCTTCTGCCTGGAGTCGACCGTCTGGAACTCGCTGCGCTACTCGCACGGCCGCCTGGGGGCCTTGCAGCGGGACGGCTTCAACTGCCCGCTACTGGTCCAGCTGGCGCACGAACTGCGCCGCACCCTGCCCCGCCTGATCGGCGAGCGCCATCCGCTGACGCAGCTGTGGGCCTACAAATATCCGCCCCATATGCCGGGCGACGACGTACATGCCGACTTCGCCGCCATCAACGTCAATTTCTGGATCACGCCGGACGACGCCAATCTCGATCCGGCCAGCGGCGGCATGCACATCTACGACGTCGAAGCGCCGCCGGACTGGGACTTCATCAGCTACAACCGGCGGCCGGACCTGATACGACGCTACCTGGCCGAGGTCGGCGCGCGGGCGCGCTACGTGCCCTACCGGCAGAACCGCGCCGTCATCTTCAACTCGGACCTGTTCCACGGCACCGCCGCCTGCACCTTCCGCGACGACTACGAAAGCCGCCGCATCAACGTCACCATGCTGTACGGCCACCGCCACGAGGACGACTTCCGCCGGCCGCCGCCAACGACACGGGAAAATGAAAGTACGCCTTATGCCGACTGGCGTTCCGCCGCACTGCACCGCTCGGACAGGAGGCCATGATGAGCTCGCAACTGGGACAGGATCACTTCGTGCTGGCGGTACTGAACGGCAAGCGCGACGGCTACTTCCTCGACTCCGGCGCCGCCGACGGCGTCCGCTCCAGCAACACGCTGCTGCTGGAATCGGCCTATGGCTGGCGCGGCATCTGCATCGAACCCAACGACCGTTACTTCCAGGCGCTGCAAAGAAACCGTCAATGTCTATGCATACACGGCTGTCTCTACGACCGCGAAGGCGAAGTCGAATTCCTGGAAGGGGCGAACATGCTGGGCGGAATCTTGCAGGAATATACGCCGGCCATGTTGCGCTACACGCAGCATGTGTTCGGGCCCGACCTGGCAGCCGTGCGCAAGCGCACGCGCACCATCGCCTCGGTGCTGTACGAATGCAGCGCCCCGCCGGTGATCGATTACTGGAGCCTGGACACCGAAGGTTCGGAGCTGGCGATACTGAAGAGTTTTCCGTTCGACGACTACCGGCTGCGCGTGCTCACGGTGGAGCACAACCGCCAGCCGGTGCGAAAAGACATCAGGCAATTCCTGGAAGCGCGCAGCTTCCGCCACATCCACGACTTCGGCATCGACGACTGCTATCTCGGGCCCGATGCGCACGTTCCACAAAGCGAGCCATATGCCGCCTGGCGCAGTTCGGCGCGGCACCGGCGTTAGAGCACGCCGTCCCGCTTCATGGCGGCGATGTCCTCGACGCTGTAGCCCAGCGACTGCAAGACCTCGTCGTTGTGCTGCCCCAGCGACGGGCCTATCCACTTGGTGTGGCCCGGCGTGGCCGACAGCTTGGGCGAGATCGCCGGCAGCTTGACCGGCGTGCCGTCGGCGAAGTGGTGCTGCTCGAACATCTCGCGGGCGATGAACTGCGGATCGACCATCATGTCGCGCACCGAGTAGATTTTCCCGGCCGGCACATCGGCCGCCTTCAGCACGGCCAGCGCGCTGTCGATGTCCTGGGAGTCGCACCAGGCCTGGATCGCGTCGTCGATCTCCTGCGTGCGCGGCACGCGGCCGTCGTTGCGCTCCAGCTGGGGATCGCCGGCCATGTCGATGCGGCCCATGGCCAGCATCAGGCGCTTGAAGATCGCGTCGCCATTGCCGGCGATGACGATGTTCTCGCCGTCCCTGGTGGTGTAGGTGTTCGACGGCACGATGCCCGGCAGCGCGCCGCCGGTGCGCTCGCGCACCACGCCCGCGTGGTCGAACTCCGGCACCAGCGATTCCATCAGGTTGAACACGGATTCGTACAAGGCCACGTCGACCATCTGGCCTTGGCCCTTGAGCTTGCCGCCGGTGGCGTCGCGGTGGCGCAGCGCCATCATCGCGCCGATCACGCCGTGCAGCGCCGCCACCGAATCGCCGATCGACACGCCGACCCGCACCGGCGGCCGGTCCGCGTGGCCGGACACATAGCGCAGCCCGCCCATCGATTCGCCGATGGCGCCGAAGCCCGGCAGGTCCTTCATCGGCCCGGTCTGGCCAAAGCCCGACAGGCGCACCATGATGGTGGCGGGATTGACGGCCTTCAGTTGCTCGTAGCCGATATCCCACTTCTCCAACACACCGGGGCGGTAGTTCTCGATGATGATGTCCGCCTCCAGCGCCAGTTGGCGCGCGATGGCGCGGCCGCGTGCGTCCTTCAGGTTCAGGGTCAGCGATTTCTTGTTGCGCGACTGCACCGACCACCACAGCGAGGTGCCATCCTTCAGCACCCGCCATTTGCGGATCGGATCGCCGCCGTCGGGCGACTCGATCTTGATGACCTCGGCGCCGAACTCGCCCAGCATGCGCGCACAAAAAGGGCCCGCGATCAGCGTGCCCAGTTCCAGTACTTTTATCCCGGCCAATGGCAAAGCAGGGGTTTCAGGCGGCAAGCCGCCTGCCTGCGTGCGGTCTTCCCCTGCCAGGGAAGACTCCCGCCCTACAGGGCTAACGGGGCCAGCGGTATTCTTATCGGTCATGTCGCCCTTCGGTCCAGCATGGCGCGGGCGATGGTGCCCGCGTCCACGTACTCCAGCTCGCCACCGACCGGCACGCCGCGCGCCAGCCGGCTCACGCGCAGGCCGCGCGCCTTCAGCATCTCGCTGATGTAGTGCGCGGTAGCTTCGCCTTCGTTGGTGAAATTCGTGGCCAGCACCACTTCCATGACCAGGCCGTCGACCGCGCGCGCCACCAGTTTTTCCAGGTGGATGTCCTTGGGCCCGATGCCGTCCAGCGGCGACAAGCGCCCCATCAGCACGAAGTACAGGCCCTTGTAGGTCAGCGTCTGCTCGATCATCAGCTGGTCGGCCGGCGTCTCCACCACGCACAGCAGGCGGCGGTCGCGCTGCTCGTCGTTGCAGGTGTCGCAGACATCTTCCTCGGTGAAGGTATTGCACAGCGCGCAGTGATGCACGGCGCTCACCGCCTGGTGCAGCGCGCGCGACAGCATGTCCGCGCCTTCACGGTCATGCTGGAGCAAGTGAAACGCCATCCGTTGCGCCGACTTGGGGCCGACACCGGGCAGACGGCGCAACGCCTCCGTCAGAAATTCCAGCGATTTGGACATGGAGCTGTGCGGCAGCCCTTAGAAAGGCATCTTGAAGCCGGCCGGCAGATTCATGCCGGAGGTCAGGCCGCCCAGCTTTTCGGCGGAGGTGGCTTCGGCCTTGCGCACGGCGTCGTTGAAGGCGGCGGCGACCAGGTCTTCCAGCATGTCCTTGTCGTCGGCCAGCAGCGACGGGTCGATCGAGACGCGCTTGACGTCGTTCTTGCAGGTCATGACGATCTTGACCAGGCCGGCGCCGGACTGGCCTTCGACTTCGATCAGGGCCAGTGCGTCCTGCGCCTTCTTCATGTTGTCCTGCATTGCTTGTGCTTGCTTCATCAAGCCGGCCAGTTGGTTCTTCATCATGATGGTGTTCTCCGTAGATTGAAAGTGAAAGATGTGATCAGTTGGCCGCAGCCGATACGGCTGGCGGTGGCGTGATGGAACCCGGCACCACCCAGGCGTCGAACTCGCGGATCATGCTGTTCACAAAGGGATCGTTGGCGACGGTGTCCTCGGCGGCGCGCTGGCAGGCTTCACGGTGCGCCTGCGCTTCGGCGCTGGCGGTGTACCAGACGGCGCCCAGCTCGGTATCCACGCGCACCGGACGGCCGAAGCGTTCGGTCAGCGCGACCGTGAGCTTTTCGACGTTGCCGGGCGTGCGCCAGGTTTCGATCGGCACGCGGACGTTGAAGACCACCGCGTTGCCGTCCATGCGGCATTCAATGAGTTCGGCCTGCATGGCCAGCTGCTGGGCCACGCCGCGCAAGGGCAAGGCGGCGGCCACGGCCGGCCAGTTGCCGTCCCAGTCCAGTTCCGGCACCGGCGTGATGACGTAGGCGTGCGGCGCCTTGGCCGGCGCCGGCGCGGCGCGGGCCGGCATGACGACGGCTTGCGCCTCGTCGGCGTAGGCCAGCGGTGGCGGCGCCTGATGGTGCGATGGCGCGTGCGACGACGTGTGCGATGGAGCCTGCGACGGGCTGTGCGATGGCGGCTGCGCAGGCGCGTAGGCCTGGGCCGGCGCTACCGCGCGATCGTCGGAAAATTCAGTGACCCAGGGTGGTAGGTCATCCTCTTCGTCTGCCTGCTGCTGGGCAGGCTTGGCGGCGGGCGCGGCTTGCGGCGCGACCTGTTGAGGTGCGACCTGGCGCACCGGTGCTTCCAGCACAGCCGCTTGCGCATCGCCGCCCATGGTGCTTGCCGGTGGCATGTCATCCCACGGCGCAGGACGCGATGGCGCGACCGCAACCGGCGCACTCGGCGCGGCAGGCGGCGTGTATGCGGCGCTCGGCGCCTGCGGCTGCGAGGACGCGCTCGGCATCTGCGGCTGGGAAGGCGCCGCACTTGCTGGCGCGGCAGCCGGCGACGCCACTGGCGCCGAAGCGGCAGGCGCCGAGCTTGCCGACGACGAACGCGCACCCGGCTTGGATGCCGCACGTGCCGCTTCCAATGCCGCATTGATCGCGGCCCGCGCCGTACTAATCGGCGCGGCAGGTGCTACCGGAGCTGCCGGAGCTTCGGCCTGCGCTGGCGCCGCAGCAACCGGCGCCGGCGCTGGTGGTGCAACCGGCGCAGACGGCATCGCACTGGCTGGCGGGGTCTGTGCAGCCGGAGCCGCGTACGGCGCCGGAGCAGGCGCCTCGGCGCGCGCCATCGCGGCGGCAGCACCGGCGAGCACCGCTGCCGGCGTCACACTGGCATGGCTGGCCTGCATATGCGCAGCCGCGCGCGCAGGCGGCGCCGCCGCGGCGCGTGCCGCCGCCACCGCCGCCGGACGCGACAGCGCTGGCGCCGCAGCCGGTTGTCCCTCGGCCCCGCCTACGCCGGGCCGAAAGGCCAGCATGCGCAGCAAGGTCATCGAGAAGCCCGCATATTCATCCGGCGCCAGGCCCAATTCATTACGTCCATGCACGGCGATCTGGTAATACAGCTGCACTTCTTCCGCATCGAAAGCGCCGGCCAGGCGCACGATGTCGGCATACTCCGGCAAATCGTCCGGCAAAGCGGCCGGCACCGTCTGCGCCAGCGCGATCCGGTGCAGCAAGGTGCCCAGGTCCTGCAAGGCGCCGTTGTAGGACAGGCTGCGCGTGGCCATCTCGTCGGCCACGGCCAGCAGGTCCGCGCCATCCTGCGCGGCCAGCGCATCGAGCAAACGGATCAGGTAAGACTGGTCCAGCGCGCCCAGCATGCCTTGTACCGCGTCCAGCGTCACCTCGCCGGCGGCGTAGGCGATCGCCTGGTCGGTCAGCGACAGCGCGTCGCGCATCGAACCGTGCGCGCCGGCGGCCAGCAGACGCAGGGCCGGCGCCTCGAAGGTGATGCCCTCCTGCCCCAGGATGTTATCCAGATGGCCGATGATGTGACCGGGCGGCATCTGCTTCAAATTGAACTGCAGACAGCGCGACAGCACCGTCACCGGGATCTTCTGTGGATCGGTGGTGGCCAGGATGAACTTGACGTGCTCGGGTGGTTCCTCCAGCGTCTTCAGCATCGAGTTGAAGGCGTGGTTGGTCAGCATATGCACCTCATCGATCATATAGACCTTGAAGCGCGCATTGCTCGGCGCGTACACCGCCTGCTCCAGCAGCTGCGCCATCTCGTCGACGCCACGGTTGGACGCCGCATCCATCTCGATGTAGTCGACAAAGCGGCCGGCATCGATCGCGGTACAGGCTTCGCACACGCCGCACGGGGTCGGCGTGATGCCGCCGGTGCCGTCCGGGCCGATGCAATTGAGCGATTTGGCCAGGATGCGCGACAAGGTGGTCTTGCCGACCCCGCGCGTTCCGGTGAACAGATAGGCGTGGTGCAGGCGACCGCTGTGCAAGGCGTGCGTGAGCGCGCGCACGACGTGCTCCTGGCCGACGAGCGTTTCGAAATTCTTGGGGCGGTATTTACGGGCGAGGACTTGATAGGACATGCTGGGATTTTACCGTAGATAGCGGGTGCAAAGGGCCTATCCTGCTCAGCTAATAAGATGCGGCGCAGGGTCGCCAAAACGGCAATTGTAACAAGGCGTGGCCGGATTGGGTAATTGGAGCGGACTGTCCTACAATGTGTTTTTCTTTTAACATGAAAATATATGAAAAAACTTGTCCTGCTGCCGTTGCTGTTGCTGTCCATCGCCGCCCACGCCGACGAACGCGAATGGGTGCCATATAAGAAGCTGGTCGAGGATACGCGCATCGACCGCTTCTACGCCCTGCCCGCCGCAGAGCGCGACAAGCTCAGCGTTTTCCTGGCCGTCAAGCCCAAGAACAAGAACTACAAGCCGTCCGATGTCGTGCTGACCGTGGTCCATGGCGGCGAGCGTCAACAGCTGCCGCCGCTGTCGGGCGACTTCCGCATGGCCCTGGTGCCCAATCCCAAGTGGATGACCGACGACACCAAGATCATGACCAGCCTGCCGAAGGAAGAAAAGTCCGCGGTCGCGCTGGAGGTGCTGGCGCTGCTGCCTGAAGGTACGCAGTGGAACTACGCGCAAGTCATGGGCAGCATAGGCCAGATGAACGCCGGCATCAAGAAGGTCGCAGGGGCCATGAGCATGTTCGTCCCGAACGTGAAAACGGTGGTGTTCAAGTTCAGCAAGCCGGCGCAGCTGAAGGTGGGGGCCACCGCCTACAACACGGATGCGAAGAACCTCATCAAGCTCAAGCCTGACGCCGCGCTGCTGAAGGAGAACCCGCTGATGGTGGCGTCGGAACGGCCGCTGGAAGCGGCGCTGGATGACGAGTAACCGAAGAAGACCAAATAAAAAAAGCTGCCCTTGGCAGCTTTTTCATTTTCCCGAAGGAGGCGAGCCTGATCTGCGGCACTTATGGTTAATAGCCGTGGCTGCTTCGTTCCCGACCTGACCAGGTTAGCCATGCCACAATGCGCAGGGGCCCGCCGGGATCAATTATAACCTACAGCCCCAACTCCTGCCAAATCTGATCCACCCGTGCCTTCACCTCGGGCGTCATGCTGATCGTGGTGCCCCACTCGCGCGTGGTTTCGCCCGGCCACTTGTTGGTGGCGTCGATGCCCATCTTGCTGCCCAGGCCACTCACCGGCGAGGCGAAGTCCAGGTAGTCGATCGGCGTGTTGTCGACCAGCGTGGTGTCGCGGGTCGGATCGACGCGGGTCGTGATGGCCCAGATCACCTCGTTCCAGTCGCGCAGGTTGACGTCTTCATCGACCACCACGATGAACTTGGTGTACATGAACTGGCGCAGGAAGCTCCACACGCCGAACATCACGCGCTTGGCATGGCCGGCGTACTGCTTCTTGATCTGCACCACCGCCATGCGGTAGCTGCAGCCCTCGGCCGGCAGGTGGAAATCGGTGATCTCCGGGAACTGCTTCTGCAGCAGCGGCACGAACACCTCGTTCAGCGCCAGGCCCAGGATGGCCGGCTCGTCGGGCGGCTTGCCGGTGTAGGTCGAGTGATAGATGGGATCGCGGCGCATCGTGATGCGGTCGATGGTGAACACCGGGAACGAGTCCTGCTCGTTGTAGTAGCCGGTGTGGTCGCCGTACGGGCCTTCCAGCGCATGCTCGTAGCCGCTCGGATGGTTTTCATCAGGATAGATATGGCCTTCCAGCACAATCTCCGCCGACGCCGGCACGCGCAGCTCGCTGCCGATGGCCTTGACCAGCTCGGTGCGGCTGCCGCGCAGCAGGCCGGCGAACTGGTATTCGGACAGGCTGTCCGGCACCGGCGTCACCGCGCCTAATATAGTAGCGGGATCGGCGCCCAGCGCCACGCAGATCGGATACGGTTGTCCCTTGCTCTGTATGGCGTGCTCGCGGAAGTCCAGCGCGCCGCCGCGATGGGCCAGCCAGCGCATGATGACCTTGTTCGGCCCCAGCACCTGCTGGCGATAAATGCCCAGGTTCTGGCGCTTCTTATTAGGACCCTTGGTAATCACCAGGCCCCAGGTAATCAAAGGCGCCACATCGCCCGGCCAGCAATGCTGGATCGGCAACTTCGACAGGTCGACATCGGCGCCCTCCCAGACGATCTCCTGGCACGGCGCGCCGCGCAACTCCTTGGGCGCCATGTCCCACACGGCTTTCACCAGCGAGCCCATGCCCATCAGGTCCTTGAAGCCTTTGGGCGGTTCCGGCTCCTTCAGGCGCGCCAGCACGTGGCCGATCTTGCGCAGCTCGCCCACGCTGTCGGCGCCCATGCCCAGCGCCACGCGGCGCTCGGTGCCGAACAGATTGCCGAGCACCGGCATGCTGTGTCCGGTCGGATTCTGGAACAGCAAAGCCGGGCCGGCGGCCCGCAAAGTGCGGTCGCAGACCTCGGTCATCTCCAAATATGGTGAAACGGGCACCAAAATAGGCTTAAGTTCGCCCATTCGTTGCAGTTGAGAAATAAAATCTCGCAAATCAGAATATTTCATCGTTTTTTAATTTTTTCTTACAACGCAGCATACTGTTTAAAAAGACAGGTCAAGTAGTTGATTTTATTGGTTTTAGGCGCAATACAAGCAAAAAAGTAAGATTTAAAAGTTATAGCTTTGATTGGCGTTAGTATTGACTTGATATAAAACGGCTTCTACAATTTGCCCTACTTGAAGAGAACACGGTTCAGCACGGGATATTCCGGAAACGCGGACCACATAAATGTGTTGCTTATTCATTCACGGAGTCGGGGCTCCACATGACATTTTAAGGAGTGTTTTCAAAAGGCGTCTGCCTTACCCCCGAAAGAAGTTGTATTGCGACTGATCGAATACCACAGGGAAACATCAGCTCTAGCAAGCAATGACGGCGTCCAACGCGCGCTCCCAGCGGCGACGGACGATGATATTTCTGATGCACGGCATTAGCACCCGGTTAGCTGCGTTCGACGCTGGCGGGGACCCGCTTTTACGGACATTCCAGGGGAATTCTATGAACAATCGTTTTATCGGTGCAACGCAGTTTGCCCGCACCATGGCTCGCCAGCCAGCAGCGTGGATTTCCACGACTCGCGTATCGGCAAAAGGCGTGTTGACCACCGCCCAACACACGCTGACCATTCTGGGTGTGACCGCTTTAGTAGTGATGGCAGTACTGTTTGTCCGTCCCGACCTGGCCAAGGCACTGAGCAACAGCCTGAACCACGAACCGGAAATCGAAGCCGTTGCCGTCGTGGCGCCTCCCCTGTCGTCGCTGATGGAAACCCCGGCTTCCACCCCGGCCGCCAGCACCGCACCGCTGACCGCCGAAGAAAAAGCCCTGCTGGGCACGCAGAAGCAGCAGCAATGGGTCACATCCTGGCTGTCCAAGCGTTACCGCGTAGCGGGCGACGCCGCCAACATGCTGGTGTCCACCGCCTACCTGACGGCGCGCGAGATCAAACTCGACCCGCTGCTGATCCTGGCGGTGATGGCGATTGAATCGGGCCTGAATCCGTTCGCGGAAAGCCCGGTCGGCGCGCAAGGCCTGATGCAGGTGATGTCGAAGATCCACCACGACAAGTTCCAGGAAATGGGCGGCCTGCAAGCCGCACTCAATCCAGTGGCCAACATCCGTGTCGGTTCGCTGATACTGAAGGACTACGTCACCCGTGGTGGCTCGGTCGAAGCTGGTTTGAAGATCTATGTCGGCGCCGCGGCGTTCGAACATGATGACGGCTACGGCTCGAAAGTGCTGGCCGAGTACCAGCGCCTGAAGCAAGTTTCGGCAGGCAAGAAAGTGCCGACCATCACCCCAATGATGGCAGCAGCGCCAGTCAAGCCTACCCCGCCGGTCGCGGCGGTAGACAAGTCGGTCAGCGGCACCCAGATCGCCGGCCTCTGATTTCAGGCCTCAAGACAACTAAGCCACCTCGCGAGGTGGCTTTTTTACGCTTGGCGCATCAGCGCGGGCAAGTGCTGACCTTGGTTTTAACCCCGTCCCGGAAGGGATCGCGGCCACCGGTCAGCGAATTGGACTCCATCACCGCGCAATAACTGCCGCCGGCCGAGCGCACGCGCGTCATGAGACGGCCGTCGGGCGTGGTGAAATTCTCGAGCGTGGTGCCGTTGTCGCCGGCATAGGCGCCTCCCAGCTTGGCTGCCAGCGCCGTCGTGTCGTTGGCAATCTTCTTGTCGCGTGGATTCCAGGCTTCCTTGCGCAGTTGCCGATCGACGGCGGCAGCGCTGTTGAGTGAGCGTTGC
Source organism: Duganella violaceipulchra (assembly GCF_019166075.1). Taxonomy (NCBI): domain Bacteria; kingdom Pseudomonadati; phylum Pseudomonadota; class Betaproteobacteria; order Burkholderiales; family Oxalobacteraceae; genus Duganella; species Duganella violaceipulchra. Next base: position 71,111 of record NZ_JAHTGR010000019.1, read on the forward strand.
AGCAGATCCTCGGCCGGCTTGGCGGGCGGTTGTGCAAACGGGTCCGGAGGCGGCGTGGTCTGCGTGATGGCTTGCGGGGCTTGCGCCGGCGGCTGAACTGGCTGCGCTTGCTGCACGGGCGGCAGCAAGGTCATGCGCGGCGCGACCGCCTCCCTGACCGGTTTGGGCTGGGCAACCGCCTTGGGCGCCGGCGCCAGGATATATGTGATGGCCTCATGGCGGCCCACAGAAGCCGCCAGAGGCCGCTCGGGCGCGCGCCAGCCGATAAAGGCCAGCAAATGCGCGCCGGCGATCAGCGCCAGCCAGCCACGGCGACGCCAGGCCGGCGGCCGGTTCAGGTTATGCAGTTCGATGATGCGCCCTCGACATTGATTTTAAGTCAACGGATTCTGCGGCGCAGCCCCTTCCCCGTCAAACCCAAATAAAAAAAAGCCACCACAAGATACCTTGGGTGGCTTTAGACAGTACCGAACGCTGCTTAGCGTTTTTTGTCGGCGGCGACTTCGTCAGGACGGACGCGGGCGGCCAGCTTGTCCAGCACGCCGTTGACATATTTGTGGCCGTCGATACCGCCGAAGGACTTGGTCAGCTCGACCGCTTCGTTGATGACGACGCGGTAAGGGATTTCCAGGTTGTTCTTCAGCTCGAACGCGCCGATCAGCAGCACCGCGTGCTCGATCGGCGACAGTTCGCCCACGCCGCGGTCGACCAGCGGCGCGAAGCTTTCGCGCAGAGCGACCGAATCCTTGATCGCGCCGTACAGCAGCACGGTGAAGTGGTCGCCGTCGGCCTTGTCGAAGCCGTGCGCGGCGCGGATGTTGTTGACCACGGTGGATGCGTCTTCATTGTTCAGCAGCCACTGATATAAACCCTGCAACGCAAACTCACGCGCGCGGTGGCGCGGCGTACGGTTCTTGCTAGGGTTGGCGTGCAAAATTTTATCTGTCATGGTTATACCTGTTCTTAAATACTGTCAAAATCCGGCTCAGTGCGCCGGCGCATACCGGCACACTGCGCCGTTTCCTACCTATGCTTACTCGTCGTCGCCCTGGTCCTGGCTCAGCTCTTCCAGCGCGATGGTCAGATTGGCCATCTCCACCGCCACGCGCGCCGCATCGGCGCCCTTGACGGCCATGCGGGCTTCGGCCTGCTCGTCGTTCTCGGTGGTCAGGATCGCGTTAGCGATAGGAATACCATAATCGAGGCCGATGCGGGTGATGCCGGCGCCCGATTCGTTCGAGACCAGCTCGAAGTGGTAGGTTTCGCCACGGATCACCGCGCCCAGCGCGATCAGCGCGTCGAACTGCTGCGACTCGGCCATCTTCTGCAGCACCAGCGGCACTTCCAGCGCGCCCGGCACGGCCACGTGCAGCACGTCTTCGTCGGCCACGCCCAGGTGCTTCAGTTCGGCCAGGCAAGCCGACAGCAGGCCGTGGCAGACATCCTCGTTAAAACGGGCCTGAACGATGCCGATGCGCAGTCCGTCGCCGGACAAATTGGTTTCGTAGCTTCCTACAGTCATGGAGTGCCTCTTGTATGTTGGTTGAATTACTGTGGTTTGGCCATGTAGCCGGTCACTTCCAGATCGAAGCCCGTCATCGACGGCATCTTGCGCGGGCTGGCCAGCAGCTGCATCTTGCAGACGCCGACTTCGCGCAGGATTTGCGCGCCGATGCCATAGCTGCGCAGGTCCATGCTGGCCGCGCGGCCTTTCGGTTTGGTTTCCGGCTTGCCCAGCGCGTCGAACTGGGCGAAGAACTGCTCCGCCGTTTCCTCGCAGTTGAGCAGCACGATCACGCCGCGCTCGGACGCCTTGACCGCCGCCAGCGACGACGACAGGTTCCACGAGTGGGTGGTCGCTTCCGATTCCAGGATATCCAGGATGGACACCGGCTGATGCACGCGCACCAGGGTTTCCTTGCTCTTCTCGATATCGCCGTGGACCAGCGCCAGGTGGGCCGAGCCGCTCGGCTTGTCGCGGAAGGCGATCATGCGGAAGTCGCCCTGGGCGGTCTTCAAAGGACGCTCGCCGATCTTCTCGACCAGCGACTCGTTGCGGCTGCGGTAGTGGATCAGGTCGGCGATGGTGCCGATCTTCAGGCCGTGTTCCTTGGCGAACTCCAGCAGGTCCGGCAGGCGCGCCATGGTGCCGTCGTCCTTCATGATCTCGCAGATCACCGAGGCTGGCGTCAGGCCGGCCATCGCGGTCAGGTCGCAGCCGGCTTCGGTATGGCCAGCGCGCATCAGCACGCCGCCCGGTTGCGCCTTCAGCGGGAAGATGTGGCCGGGCTGGACGATGTCCGACGGCTGCGTGTCCTTGGCGACGGCGACCTGGATGGTCTTGGCGCGGTCGGCCGCCGAGATGCCGGTGGTCACGCCCTCGGCCGCTTCGATCGACACCGTAAAATTGGTGCCGAAGGCGGTGCCGTTACGGGCCGACATCATCGACAGGTTCAGCTGGTCGCAACGCTCTTCGGTCAGGGTCAGGCAGACCAGGCCGCGCGCATGCTTGACCATGAAATTAATGGCTTCAGGCGTCACAAAATCCGCCGCGAGCACCAGGTCACCTTCGTTTTCCCGGTCTTCTTCGTCGACCAGGATCACCATGCGGCCAGCGCGCAATTCGGCGACGATTTCTTCGGTGCTGGAAATTGACATTTTTAATCCTTTGTAGCGGAGCTAGAACAGGGCGCTATTTTAAAGGATTTACGCCCGCCCCACCGCAAAAGCCCGCTTTTATCCGCCAAATGGCCGGCTTTAGAAGGCTCCCTCTGGATAAAATATCAACATTCCAGCACAAATCCGGCTAGACCCGGCCAGCCATGACGCCGCCGTCAACATCCCACACCGCGCCGGTGACCCATGACGCCTTGTCCGACAGCAGGAACATGATCGCTTCGGCCACATCGCGCGGCGTGCCGACGCGGCCGATCGGATGGAAGCTGTTGAAGCCTTGCAGCGCGCCATGCACCTCGGCTTTGGGGATGAAACCCTCGTAGATCGGCGTCTCCACCACCGCCGGCGACACGGCGTTGACGCGGATCAGGCGCGACGCCAGCTCCATCGCCAGGTGCTGGGTCAACGCGTGCAGGCCGGCCTTGGCCATCGAATAGGCGGACGACGGCGTTGCGGCGATCGCCTGCTTGCCCCACATCGAACCGATGTTGACGATGGAGCCCGGACGACCAGCCCTCACCAGGTTGGCAGCCACCTTCTGCGTGACGAAGAAGAAAGCCTTGTTCAGCGCCTGGTATTGGTCGTAGTCCGCCTCGCCATGTTCGAGGAAAGGCTTGGGGAAGAACACGCCGGCGGCATTCACCAGCAGGTCGACATCCTGGTGCCCGTCATCGATGGCGTCCAGCAGACGCTGCAAGCCTTGCGCGCTGCCCAGATCGGCCGTCAGCGCGGCTACCGTGCCCAGCTCCGACAGCGCGGCGCGCGCCGCCGCCGTTTTCTCCGGGCGATGGCCGACGATCACCACGCTGGCGCCCTGCTCCAGCGCCATCCGCGCCGTTTCCAGCCCCATGCCGCTGGTGCCGCCGACAACCAACAACTTCCTGCCATTCAATGTATGCATCATTCACCTCGCAAGTTACCAACTAGTTGGTAGGTTTTGACAGCTAAAAAATGCCGGCAAGCGCCGGCACGGAACGCCGCCGGTCGTCAGGCCAGCAACGTCGACAGATAAGTTTGCGCTACGCCGGCCGGACCGCGCGCGCCGCGCACCGAGCGGGCCACGATCATCGCGCCTTCCAGCGTGGCCAGGAAAGCATCCGCCAGCGCACGCGCCTCCGGCTGCGCACGCAGTTGCTGTGCGCGCTGGCCTTCGGTGATCACCATCGCCAGCCAATCGGTGTTGGCCTCGAAGAAGCGGCTGACCTCGTGCGCCACGCCGTCTGGCAGCGACTTGGCCTCCGCCCCCAGCATGCCGCAGACGCACAGACGATGCTCGGCGGCGAAGGTGTTTTCGAACAGCGTGGCGTAGGCGGTCAGGCGATCCGGCGCCCTGGCGTGCTGGACCTCGATGCGCAGCAGCTGCTCGCGGAAGCGATGCGTGTAGCGCTGCGCCACCGCGGTCGCCAGATCGCCCTTGGTCGCGAAGTGATGGTGGATGCTGGGCTTCTTGATGCCGACCAGCTTGGCCACGTCGTCATAGGAAAAGCCGTTGTAGCCGCGCTCCTGGATCAGGCCCTCGGCCGCATCGACCACCCGCAGCGCGGACTCGGACATCTCGGAAAAATGCTTCATTTACTGGCTCTCTTTGTGATCGGCACTCGGCAGGTGCCCGACTTTGACCAGGATGATACAGCCTTCGCGGCTGAACGGCTGATGCGCGCTCAGGTGCGGACTGCGCAGCCAGGTGCCGGCCGGGTAGCGGCCGAACTCGTCTTCGAACACACCTTCCAGCACGTAGATCTCCTCGCCGCCGTAGTGCCGGTGCGGGTTGAAGCGGGTGCCGGGCGCCCAGCGCACCAGCGCCGTATGGGTGGTGCCGAACTCGGACAAGGGCATCACCGACAGCCCGGGTACCAGGCCCGGCAGCCATGCCGTCGCGCCGGTATCGATGCGCACGGCTTGCGTATCGTGCGCATCCATGTGGCGCAGCTTGACCAGCAGCGTACAGCCGCCGACCGAGCCCGGCGCATGGGACGAGCCCGGCGGATTCTTGAGGTAAGCGCCGGCGCCGTAGCTGCCGGATTCATCGATAAAATCGCCGTCCAACACCAGGATCTCTTCGCCCAGCTCGTGCAGATGGCTGGGGAAGCTGCTGCCTGGCGCATAACGCACGATGGACGTCGCGCGCGCCACCTCGCCGCCGTGGCGTTCCAGCATCTTGCGCTGTATGCCCTGCGCAGGCGAATCGACCCACGGCAAGTCTCGCGACTGCACCACGGCACGCTGGCTGTAATCTGAGTTGATGTTCATAAGATCCTTTACCGACTAGTTGGTAGGCATACTAGTCGAGACTTGAGGCACTGTCAACGCCCGGATCACCGGGCGTTGCGAGGCCCTTACTTGCCGGCGGCGCCGACCGAGACCATGCGCTCGACGTAGCGGGCGATCAGGTCGATCTCCAGGTTGACCTGCTTGCCCACGACCAGATGCTTGAGCGTGGTCATGGCGATGGTGTGCGGGATCAGGTTGATCGAGAACTGGCAGACCAGGTCCTTGCCGGTGCCGATGTCGGTCACGCGATTGACCGTCAGCGACACGCCGTTGACAACGATCGAGCCCTTGAAGGCCAGGAACTTGGCCAGCTCGTGCGGCGCTTCGATCACCAGCTCCCACGATTCGCCCACGCCCTCGAACTTGCGCACCACGCCCAGGCCGTCCACATGGCCCGACACCAGGTGGCCGCCCAGGCGCTCATTGAGCGTCAGCGCCTTTTCCAGGTTCACTTCGGTCAGCGTGTCGAGGCCGACGGTGCAGTTCAGGCTTTCGCGCGAAACGTCGACGCGGAAGCTGCTGTCGTCCTTCTCCACCACGGTCATGCAGGCGCCGTTGATGGCGATCGAGTCGCCCAGCGCGACGTCGGCCAGCGGCAGGCCGCCGGCGTTGATGTTCAGGCGCACGCCCGCGAACGAGCCGCCTTCCAGCGGCGTGACGGATTCGATTTTGCCGATAGCGGCGACAATTCCAGTAAACATGGGTATGCTCTTATTGATGAGTGAATCGTGCAAGGATACGCAAATCTTCACCGATCTGCTTAACCTCGTGAAATTTCAACTGCTGCCTGAGCGACAGGTCGGTCAATGCCGGCAAGGCGAACATGCCTTGCGCATCGCCCAGCAGCATAGGCGCCAGGTAGACCAGCAGCTCGTCCACGCAGCCTTCGCGGATCATGGAACCGTTGAGCTTGCCACCGGCTTCGACGTGCAGCTCGTTGATCTGGCGGCGGCCCAGTTCGCGCATCAGCTCGGGCAGGTCGACCTTGCCGGAGGCATTGGGCAGCAGGATGATTTCCGCGCCGACAGCGCGCAGCGCCGCCTCCTTTTCGGGGTCGGCCACCGCCGCCGCGATCCATGTGCCGCCACCTTGCAAGATCTTGGCCGAAGGATCGATATCGAGCTTGCTGTCGACGACGATGCGGCGCGGCTGGCGCGGCGTTGCCACCGCGCGCACGCTGAGCTGCGGATCGTCGGCCTTGACGGTGCCGATACCGGTCAGGATGGCGCAGGCGCGGGCGCGCCAGGCGTGGCCGTCGGCGCGCGCTTCCGGCCCGGTGATCCACTGGCTGACGCCATTGTGCAGCGCCGTCATGCCGTCCAGGCTGGCGGCGGTCTTCATGCGCACCCACGGTAGGCCGCGCGTCATGCGCGAGAAGAAGCCGATGTTCAGTTCGTAGGCCTGTTCGGCCAGCAAGCCGGTGCTGACCTCGCTACCGGCGGCGGCCAGCTTGGCCATGCCCTGCCCGGCCACCAGCGGATTCGGGTCTTCCATCGCCGCCACCACGCGGCCCAGGCCGGCGCGCACCAGCGCGTCCGAGCACGGCGGCGTGCGGCCGTGGTGGTTGCACGGTTCCAGCGTTACGTAGGCGGTGGCGCCACGCACGTCGTGGCCGCGCGCCTGCGCGTCCTTCAGCGCCTGGATTTCCGCATGATCGCTGCCGGCCTGCTGGGTCACGCCGGCGCCGATCACCAGCCCGTCGCGCACGATCACGCAGCCAATGTGCGGATTTGGTGAGGTCGTGTACAGCCCCTTGGCGGCCCACTCCAGCGCCAGCGTCATGCCTTCGAGATCGTTGCTGATGTTCACGTTGTCCTTAGTCTATAGCGCTGGTGCAGCTTGCCCCGTCCACCGCCGGATCGCACACGCGCACCCGGCCCAGCATATTGATTTTGATGTTGCGCGTGCTGTCGCCCTGCGTCAGCGACAGCGTGCCCCAGCGCGCGGCCAGGCTGTTGCCGGCGCTGCAGGCACGCCCAGCAGCATTATAAGCAAGATATTGCGGCGTTGCGCCCGACGAAAAAACCGAGGCGAACCGGACGCCCTCTGCGATCGCACCATGCCGGAACAACAGCAACTCGCCAGGGTCGGGGCGGCGGTTGCCGTTCTCATCGATAAAGACCATCCAGCCCAAGCGCCAGGCGGCGCCGCCCGGCTCCAGCGGCACCAGCAGCACCTGGCCGCCGCGGGCGATGGCGTGTGAGCGGGTCAGGTTGATGGCCGCCACCAGGTCGTTGACGGCGACGCGCAACTGCTGGCGCTCCAGCGCGCTCCGGTAGTTCGGCACGGCGACACCGAGCAGTATCGTCGCCAACAACAGCACGATCAGTAATTCGACCAGGCTGAAAGCGGCGCTGAAGGGATGGCCTCGCATCGCGCGGTCCTCATGGCCAGCAATGAACCGACGGCCCGGTCGCCAGGCGCAGGCCGCTGCTGGTCAGCTTGAGTTGCCGGCAATCGTCGTCGCGAAAGCTGGCGTCAACCAGCGCGGTGCCCGGCGTGGCGATCAACTGCACGCATTGTGAGATCAGTTCGCCATCACAGGCCTTGCCTTCGATTTCATAGGCGCTGGTCGGCGCGCCGTTGCTGCTCCACCATTTGAACTGGCGGGCTTCCGGTTCCGTGATGGTGGACGAGAAGGCGATGTAGGTATTGGCCTGCGTGAAAAACCGTTCTTCCTGCTGCATCAGTTGCAGCAACGCGGCCTGCGCCTCGGAGCGGCGCGCACGGATAACATGCTGCTGAAAGCCCGGCACCACCTGCGCGGCAAGCACGGCCAGTATCACCAGCACGATCAGCAATTCGATCATGCTGAAACCCTGTCGGCGCGCCGGCCTCATTTGATCGCCTCGTGCAGCTCGCGCCAGTTGGCCACCTCGCGCCAGCTGAGCCGGCCGGACCGCGAGCGCACTTTGACGCCGCCCACTACGGTCACCTCACGCGCCGACGCGTTGACCACGGCATAGTCCTTGTCGACCGCAACCCGCCCCGTCGGATCGGGCAGGCCAATGCGCGACGATTGCGGCACCAATGAGGGCACGGCCGTATAGGTCGATTGCAGCACGCCGACGATAGGCGCGGTCGGCATGATGCTCGCCGTGCTGTGACCATCCGGCAGCCCGCTCAGCGCATCCAGCACGTAAGTGCGGCTGCGCGCGGCGTCACATTTATCCGCCCCCGGCAGCAGCGTATTGAACGCGACTTCACCGCCCACCAGCTTGCCGCTGCTGATGCTGCGTTCGCCCGTGCGCGCGGATTGCATAAAGTCGACATACCAACCTTTGCTGCCGGGCGCGATCTGCGCGCCGCTGATGCTGAACAGGTCCGCCGCCGAAGGCTCCAGCACGCGTTCGGTCAACTGGCGGCGGCCGGCAACGGCGTCCATCGGCACGGACAGGCTGTCAAGGATGGCGTAGAACGATTGCGCGCTAAAAGTCCCGGGCGCCAGGCCGGCCCGGTCGAACAGCATCCCCGTGCCAAACAGTAGCAGGTAGCCGCCGCCGGAGGCATAGGCCAACATGGGTTGTTGCGCAATCGGCTGTCGCCTGCCGTCGGCATCCCGGACGACGAACAAGGGCTTGGCGGCCGCGCCCGGCCAGGTATTGAAGTCAAAACGCCACAAATTGCCTTGCAGGTCGCCGGCGTAGGCATAGCTCAACGCGCCATCGCGGTCGGCGACCAGCACAGGCGCGCTCAGGGCGTTGGCCAGCGATGGGTCGGCGATCGGCGTGACAAGCCGGAAGTAGTTCACGTTGAGCGTCCACGGCGCATCGCGCGCCTTGTCCAACGCCAGCAGGAATAAGGCGCCCTTGCCCGCGCCGCTGGCATGGCCGTCGCTGGCATAGTTGTTCAGGCCGCTGGCAACGATGGCGAAGTAGCGGTAGACGGGCACGTCGGCGCCACGACTGATGCGCACCTTGGCAAGCTGCGGCAACGTGGTGACGTTGCCCATCATTCGATCGTCGCGGTCGGTAAATTCCCACAGCGCGGCGTTTTCGTTCAACGCGGCGGGATCGCTGATGTCCAGCGCGAACACACCTTGTGCGCCACCGCCCATGGCCGCGACCAGGACCGTGCGCCAATTGCCGCCGACCAGGGCGTCGCCGCTGGACGACGGGCCGTCGACGTAGGCGCGGTGTACGTAGTCGAGGCTGGGCAAGCGGTTCAGCACCGGCATCAGGGCATTGGGCAGATAGGCGTAGAGTTCGCCGCCCGTGCTGGCGTCGAAGGCGTGCAGCATGCCGTCGTTGGCGCCAAGATAGACCGTGGCGCGGCGGGTTTTGTGGCGCTCGCGAAACGCCAGGTAGCCTGCGTCCCGCGCAGCGCCCGACGGTGGTCCGACCAGCACCGGCGCGCTGTCGATCGAATCGCCGAGCACGCTGCTGCGGCGGCGGAACAAAGCGCCTTCATCGCTGCGGTCGCCGCGCAGGTAGGCCAGGCGACGCTCGCCCAGACCGTCGGCGGCGGCCGCATGCGGCGGCGGTGCCTGGTCAAGCAAGGCTTGCTGCGCCGCCGACAAGGCGGGCCATGTAAAGGGAACGCCTTCCAGCTTGCCGTCCGCCTGCACGATGGACGTGTAGAGTTTGCGCGCCGCAGGTTCGGGCATCGGTGCGCGCCCCGGTTCGCCGGTCAGGATGGCGCCGGCATCCCACAACGCCGCGACCGCACCCGGCAAGGCAGCGCCTGCCGGTGGCAAAGCGATGCGCTCAACATGCCCGCCCCAATCGCTAGCGTCTGGCGTGGCGCTCAGCAGGTCGCCTGCCGATCCGGCTGGCGTCGCAGCGCCCGTGGATGCCGCCAACAGCAGCGAAGGACCGGCGATCCGTGCGCCGGCACGGCACGCGGCGGTCAGCGGCTCGCTGGCGATATTGAGCACCGGCGGCGCTGCGCGTACACCGCCCGCCAGCATCGGCAGCACCATCAACAGCGCAGCGATCGCCATCCACGCCCACCACCATCGCCGGCCATGTCCGGGCAGCGTGGCACTGTTTGCAATGTGCATATCCCCTCCTCACTCAGGCTTGACGAACACCGTTTGCAAGACCAGCTCCGTGCCGGGCCTGGCGCCAAAACCGATCGCCGTCACGCGGTAGCAATAGCCGGCCGCGCCGCCGGCCGACGCGTCCTCGCCCGGCTGATGGCACTCCATGCGCTCGATCACATAGCGCGGCCGCTTGAACGGCAGTACGCCTTCGGCCGTCAGCATCGCCGCGCCGGTATGGTCGCCGTAACCCAGCGTGCAGGCGCCGCCGTCCTCGGCGCCGGACAAATCCACCCGCTGCCAGACCGGCGCCCTGTCGCAAGCGCTGGCCTCCGCCGTGCCGCTCCGGATATCACGTTCCGCATCCGCCAAGGCATCCTCCGCCGCCTGAAACGCCACATCCCGATCGCGCTCGCCACGCGCCGCCTTCTCACCCTGCAAGCTCATTTGCGCCGCCGACACGCCCAGCAGCATGGCCAGGATTAACATCATCAGGCACATCAACACAACCACGCCTCGCTGCCGTTGCGCCGCCATCAGCTAGCCGCTCCGATTGCGCAAGGCCACCGTCATGCCGACCAGCCGGCGCGCCCGCGTGCGCAGCGCAGGCGGCAGCGTCGCCTCCACGATGCGCACGCCTTCATCGTCGCCGTGCGCATCAGAATACGCGGGGCCAAACAGATCGAACCGCGTCGTCGCGGTATCCGCGCGGGTCTTGCTCTCGCCGTGCAACAGCAGCGCCACTCTGATGCTGCACACGCGTTTCCAATAGGTCTTGCGATGGAAGTCGCGCAAGCGCTCGCCCGGTGTGGCGCCGGACAGCAATAACGCGGCATCCATCGCATTGATATGGCTGGCGTTGACATACACGTTGGGAATGCCGTCGGCCGGCGTATCCGTATCGAGCCCATAAAGCACCTGGAAGGAATCGACGCCGCGCACGATGGCGTCCGCGCCCCAGCCGGAAGCGCCACGGTATTTGCAGCGCAGTTCGGCCTCGCCGGCGCCGTCGTCGGCGACATAGAAGATGCTCCAGCCGCGTGCATCGGCCGCGTCGGGAACGGCGACGCCGAAGCCGGCGCAGTTGAGGCTGGAACCATCGCCGTTGCCACCCACGCCCGAACCGGAAAAGCGCAGGGCCAGCACGTCGCTGCCGTGCGCCACGGCCGGCAAGGTCGCGGCGATATCCGCGCCGCCCCGGCTGATGCTGCGCGCGTCCAGTCCGGCAATGGATGCCGGCGCATCAGCTTCCAGCGCCACCGGCGCGGCAGTGCTATCCCAGTTGACATAGGCGCCTTGCCGTATCGCCCGCGCCATGATGTCGAGCGAATGGCGGCCACCGTCGTTGAGGCCGGCGTTCTGGCTGTGATTGCGGTAATTGCTGCCGGCCGACAGCAGCAAGCCGCTGGCCAACAAAGTCACGATCAGACCCAGCGCCACGGCGATGGCGAACTCAACGACGGTCCATCCGCGCGCGCTCATCGCGTCGCTCCAACCATCATGGCGACGGCCGGCGCGTAGCCGCCGCCCACATCCTTGCGCAGCGTGCCGTCCGGATTCTTGCCGCGCCATCCGACCTTGACCACCACCGGCGCGCCAGCAGCGCCGCCGCAAGTCCAGGCCAGCTTGCCGCTGCCGTCACGACAAACCAGTATGCGGCCCGCAGGCAGGTACTGGCCGACTTGAATTTTCGCCTCATACAGATCGAACATCGCCAACTGCGCGCTGTCGCACGCGCCGCCATAGCACAGGGCCGATGGCGCCGGCGGATCGGGTTCGGCCAGTGCATCGTAGTCCAGCATCAGATAGGGATTGGCGCCATCGGCCAGGTGCATTTGCGTGGCGTTGGCGCGCATGCGTTCGGCCAGACCGGCCGCCACGTAAGTCGCCTGCGACAACAGACTCGCCTGATGCCGCATGCGCAGGGCCGCCAGCTGCATCGCCACGCCGCCGACGATGCCAACCGCCAGCAACAGCACGGCGATCAGGATCTCCAGCAACGTAAAGCCACGCATATAGGCGCGTGTGCGCATGGCACACCTCCGCAAGTCGACAAGGACAGTGCTAGAAGTTAGCAGCGACTACTGCAGAGGATATGAGGTGTATCAAAGGTGCGCCAGCCGTAGGCCGACAAGAAACTAAGCCTTGCGTGGCTTGCGTTCCTGCCCGACTTCGGCAATCGCGTCCTGGAACTCGGCCAGGTCTTCGAAGTTTTTGTAGACCGATGCAAACCGGATATACGCGATCTTGTCGAGGCGCTTCAGTTCCTGCATCACCAGCTCGCCGATGTAGCCGGTGTCGACTTCGCGCTGGCCGCTGGTCAGCAGCTTTTCTTCGATCGACAGGATCGCCGCGTCCACGGCGGGCGCCGCCACGGGGCGCTTGCGCAAGGCCAGCGTCAGGCTGCCGCGCAGCTTGGCGGCCGCATACTCGGTGCGGCTGCCGTTCTTCTTGACCACATACGGCATCACCAGTTCGATGCGCTCATACGTGGTAAATCGTTTATCGCATTTTCCGCAGCGCCGGCGCCGGCGTATGGAATCCCCTTCCTCGGATACACGCGTATCGAGAACCTGGGTATCTTCATGCTGGCAAAACGGACATTTCATATTGGCGCTATTCGGTGACACGACACCGGCACAAGCCGGCGTCGCGGTACTACAGATTACTTGGCGTAGACAGGGAACTTGTCCGCCAGAACCTTCACGGCCGCTTTCACGCGGTCGATGGTCGCGGCGTCGTGCGGGTTGTCCAGCACGTCGGCGATCAGGTTGCCGACTTGTTCGGCTTCCGCTTCCTTGAAACCACGGGTGGTGAAGGCAGGCGAACCCAGGCGGATGCCGGAAGTCACGAATGGCTTCTGCGGATCGTTAGGGATGCCGTTCTTATTGCAGGTCATGTGCGCCGCACCCAGGATCGCTTCCGCTTCCTTGCCGGTCAGGTTCTTCGGACGCAGGTCCACCAGCATCACGTGCGACTCGGTGCCGCCGGAAACGATGCGCAGGCCGCGCTTGATCAGGGTCTTGGCCAGCACGTCGGCGTTGATGACGACTTGCTGCTGGTAAGCCTTGAACTCAGGCGTCAGCGCTTCCTTGAACGCCACTGCCTTGCCGGCGATGACGTGCATCAGCGGGCCGCCCTGGATGCCTGGGAAGATCGCCGAGTTGATGATCTTCTCGTGCTCGGCCTTCATCAGGATGATGCCGCCGCGTGGGCCGCGCAGCGATTTGTGCGTGGTCGAGGTGACGAAGTCGGCGTGCGGCACCGGATTAGGATACAGGCCGGCGGCGATCAGGCCGGCGTAGTGCGCCATGTCGACCATGAAGTAAGCGCCAACGGCTTTGGCGACGGCAGCGAAACGCTCGAAGTCGATCTTTTTCGAGAACGCCGAGGCGCCGGCGATGATCAGCTTAGGCTTATGTTCCTTGGCCAGCGCTTCCATGGCGACGTAGTCGATGTCTTCTTCGGCGGTCAGGCCGTAGGAGACGACGTTGAACCACTTGCCGGACATGTTCAGCGGCATGCCGTGGGTCAGGTGGCCGCCTTCGGCCAGCGACATGCCCATGATGGTGTCGCCTGGTTTCAGCACGGCGAAGAACACGCCCTGGTTGGCTTGCGAACCCGAGTTAGGTTGCACGTTGGCAGCTTCCGCGCCGAACAGCTGCTTGACGCGGTCGATCGCCAGTTGCTCGACGACGTCGACGTACTCGCAACCGCCGTAGTAGCGCTTGCCTGGGTAGCCTTCGGCGTATTTATTGGTCAGCTGCGAACCTTGCGCTTCCATGACGGCTGGCGAGGTGTAGTTCTCCGAGGCGATCAGTTCGATGTGATCGTGCTGACGGGTGTTTTCTTTTTGAATTGCGCCGAACAATTCCGGGTCGACGTTGGCGAGGGTGTGATCTTTTGCGAACATGTAAAAACTCCAAATGAATTGAGTAACTTGTTACTGGCAGGTGGATCGAATGAGGGAAGCCGATAGCGGACAGGCAGCCTCTTCGTGCATTTCCATCGATGGCTGCCCAGGCGAACGGCTGATGAAATCTCACGTTTCCCGGTGGATGCCCACCTTTCGCCGACCGGTCGCCACGCACCAAAATGGTGATGACCGAAGCTTTTCGCCAGTTACGTGAGACGTAATGGAAGCCTGATTGTAATTTATGCGCCAGCTTTGAGCAAGGAAATGATTGCTTAAAAGGCAATCTTATGCCGATTTTGATAGGAGAGATAAGCCATACTGCCATTTCGGCTACACTTGACCATCGTTTCCACACTCGCTTTTACTTAACTGCAAGGATAGATCATGATCGTCTTCATCACGGGCGCCACCGCCGGCTTCGGCGCGGCAATGGCCCGCACTTTCGTCCAGAACGGCCACAAGGTCCTGATCAGCGGCCGCCGCGCCGACCGCCTGCAGGCGCTGTCGGCCGAGCTGGGCGCGGCCGCCCACCCGGTCGTGCTGGATGTGACCGACAAGGCCTCGATCAAGGGCGCGCTGGACGGCTTGCCGGCCGAATGGGCGCAGATCGACGTGCTGATCAACAATGCCGGCCTGGCGCTGGGCGTCACGCCGGCGCATGAATCGTCGCTGGACGACTGGGACACCATGATCGCCACCAATTGCAGCGGCCTGGTCGCCATGACCCGCGCCGTGCTGCCTGCGATGGTGGCGCGCGGCAGCGGCACCATCATCAACCTCGGTTCGGCGGCCGGCGATACGCCTTATCCGGGTGGCAATGTGTACGGCGCCACCAAGGCCTTCGTCGAGCAGTTCACGCTGAACCTGCGCGCCGACCTGGTTGGCACCGGCGTGCGCGCCACCAACATCGCGCCCGGCCTGTGCGGCGGCACCGAATTCTCCAACGTCCGCCTGAAGGGCAACGACGCGGCCGCGGCCAAGGTCTACGAAGGCACCGAGCCGCTGACGCCGGAAGACATCGCCAACACCGCCTACTGGATCGCCACCCTGCCCGCCCACATCAACATCAACCGCATCGAAATGATGCCGACCTGCCAGGGCTACGGCCCGCTGACCATCAAGCGCAACCTGTAACTATTTGCACTGGCGAATCGCTTCAGCCCTGAAGCGATTCGTAAGCGGTTGTTACAAGCCTTGGCAAGTTGCCGGGAAAACGCTTTACTATCGCAAGTGCAATCTTTTGCGCGCAGTTCAACGACAACAATAAAATCGCGTAGAATGTTGCTCACTCTCACTAGTAGTCAAAATAACATGCCAGCAGAGTTTATCTGGAACGTACGGGTCTATTACGAAGACACCGACGCCGGCGGTATCGTCTATTACGCAAACTACCTCAAGTTCTTTGAGCGCGCCCGCACCGAATGGCTGCGCGCCATCCACGTCGAACAACATGCCCTGCTGCAGGAACACGACGCCATGTTCGTCGTCAAAAGCGTCAGCGCGGAGTATCATGCCCCTGCCAGGTTGGACGATGTACTAAAATTAACACTTAGTATCGAAAAGCTAGGCCGCGCCTCCATCCAGTTCGTGCAGCAAGCGTGGTGCGGCGAGCAGTTGCTGAACACCGCCCGAGTCAAGGTCGGCTGCGTCGGTTCGGACCTCAGTCCGCGCGCCGTGCCACCGTCGGTTGCAGAAAAAATGCGTAGCACCATTAAAACAGACTGAACCCATACATGAACGTCACCCAAGACCTCTCCTTCCTGTCTCTCATCACCAACGCCCACCTGATCGTGCAGTTGATCATGGCGCTGTTGTTCGTCATCTCGCTGACCAGCTGGACCTACATCTTCAGCAAGATGTTCGCGGTGCGCTCGGCGCGCCGCCTGACCATCGAATTCGAGAAAACCTTCTGGGCCGGCGGCAACCTGCATGCGCTGCACCAGAACGCCGGCAAGGACCGCGCCAACAACGGCCCGCTGGCGCGCATCTTCGAAGCCGGCATGGGTGAGTTCATCAAGAGCAAGGCCGCCTACACCGCCGCGCGCGAAAGCATGGACGCCGGCGCGGTGCTCGACGGCGCCCGTCGCGCCATGCGCGCCGCCTTCCAGCGTGAGATGGACGTGCTGGAATCGCACCTGGCCTTCCTGGCCTCGGTCGGTTCGGTGTCGCCGTACATCGGCCTGCTCGGCACCGTGTGGGGCATCATGAACGCCTTCCGCGGCCTGGCCAATGTGCAGCAGGCCACGCTGGCCGCGGTCGCCCCCGGCATCGCCGAAGCGCTGATCGCCACCGCCATCGGCCTGTTCGCGGCGATCCCCGCCGTGGTGGCGTACAACCGCTTCGCCCACGATATCGACCGCCTGGCGATCCGCTTCGAAAGCTTCGTCGAAGAGTTCTCCAACATCCTGCAACGTCAGTCGCGTTAAGAAGGCAGAGCAACCATGGCTTCCTCTTTTTCCAGCAGCATGCGCGGCGGCCGCGGCCGCAAGTTCAAGTCCGAGATCAACGTCGTGCCCTACATCGACGTGATGCTGGTGCTGCTGATTATTTTCATGGTCATGCCCTCGGCCAATGACCCGAGCGTGGTCGACCTGCCGAGCGCGGAACGCTCCACCAAACCGCCGAGCGACTATGTGCAAGTGATCATCAAGCCCAACGGCGCGCTGTCGATCGGCGTCAAGGGCAAGGGTGAAGAGGCGCCGGAAACCGCGCCCAACCGCGACGCGCTGGTCAAGAAGCTGCGCACCATCCACACCGACCATCCCGACTACCCTGTGCTGATCGCCGGCGACAAGGAAAGCAAGTACGACGACGTGATCCAGCTGATCTCGGAAGCGAAAAAGATGGGCATCACCCGGGTCGGCTTGTCCACCAAGTA
The DNA here is from genome assembly GCF_019166075.1 of Duganella violaceipulchra. NCBI lineage: Bacteria > Pseudomonadati > Pseudomonadota > Betaproteobacteria > Burkholderiales > Oxalobacteraceae > Duganella > Duganella violaceipulchra. The sequence goes on from NZ_JAHTGR010000019.1 coordinate 87,833, forward strand.
AATCACAGTGCATACGATGAAACCCGCAACGGCAGGCGGCCCTTACAAAGTGCCGCGACAAAATGAAGGCTGGCGCTCGATCGCGCTGGCGGCGGCGATGCACGCCGTGCTGTTGCTGTTCCTGTGGGTGGGCGTCAGTTGGCAGAACAACGAGCCGACCACGGTGCAGGCAGAGATCTGGGACATGAAGGTGCAGGAAGCCGCGCCGGCGCCGCCACAGGTCAAGCCCGAGCCGGAACCGGAACCGGAACCGCCCCCGGTGGTCAAGACCGCCCCGCCGAAGCCGGTGGAGGCGCCGCCGACGCCGCAGGAACCGGACATCGCGCTGGAACGCCTGAAGGCGAAGAAAAAACTCGAGCAGGAAAAACTCGAAGCGGCCAAGGAAGCCAAGCTGAAGAAGGAAGCCGAAGAGAAGCAGGCCAAGCTCGACGCCAAGAAACTGGCCGACAAGAAGGAAGCCGAGCAGAAGCTGAAGGACGAGAAGGAACTGGCCGAAAAGGACAAGAAGAAAGCCGCGCTGGCCGACAAGGCCGCCAAGGAAAAAGCCGAGAAGGCCGACAAGGCGGTCCGCGACAAGGCCTTTGCCGCCGAGATGAGCCGCATCACCGGCAACGCCGCCAAGGGCAGCACCGGCAGCGCCGCCACCTCGACCGGCGGCAAGGTCGACGGCGGCTACCAGGCGGCGATCCGGGCCAAGATCAAGAGCAACCTGGTCTATGGCACGGTCGACGATACGCTCAGCGCCACCTACCAGATCACCCAACTGCCGACCGGTGAAATCATCGGCGTGCGCAAGATGAAGAGCAGCGGTTCTGCCGCTTACGATAGCGCGATTGAAAACGCGATTGCCAAATCGTCACCACTACCCAAGAAAAAAGATGGTACGGTAGAGCGCGAGTTTGTCGCCGATTTCAACATGAAGGATATGCACTGATGAGCAACATGAATAAACTGAACCAAGTGATCCTGTCCGCCACGCTGGCGCTGGCCGCCGGCGGCGCCTCGGCGCAGATGCGGATCGAGATCTCCGGCGTCGGCAGCAACCAGATCCCGGTCGCCGTGGCCGGCTTCGCCGACGAGAACATCGCCCCGCAACAGATATCCGCCATCATCAAGGCCGACCTGGAGCGCAGCGGCGCCTTCAAGCTGATCGACGCCGGCGTGATCACCAGCATGAGCAACATCGACTACGGCAACTGGAAATCCAAGGGCGCCGACGCACTGGTGGTCGGCACTGTGGCCAAGGCGGCCAGCGGCGACTACGAAGTGCGCTACAAGCTGTTCGACACCGTCAAGCAGAGCGAGCTGTCGCAGCTGAACGTGTCGCGCGCGCCGCAGTTCACCCGCCTGACCGCGCACAACATCGCCGACGACGTGTTCCTCAAGCTGACCGGCATCCGCGGCGCCTTCTCAACCCGCATCGCCTACGTGAAAGAATACGACAAGCGCCACTACGAGCTGCTGGTGGCCGACGCCGACGGCGACGGCGAGCAGATGGCGCTGCGCTCGAACGAGCCCATCATCTCGCCATCGTGGTCGCCGGACGGCACCAAGGTGGCCTATGTATCGTTTGAGCAGAAGAAGCCGGTGGTCTACGTGCAGAACCTGATCACCCGCGCACGCACCGTCATCGCCAACGAGAAAGGCAGCAACTCCTCGCCGGTGTGGGCGCAGACCGGCAACAAGCTGGCGGTGTCGCTGTCCAAGGATGGCCATACGCAGATCTACACCGTCAACGCCGACGGTGGCAACCTCAAGCGCGTCTCCAACAGCGCCGGCATCGACTCCGAAGCCAACTTCGCGCCGGACGGCAGCATCTACTTCATGAGCGACCGCAGCGGCGGCCCGCAGATCTACCGCATGAACGGCGACGGCGGCGACGCCAAGCGCGTCACCTTCACCGGCAACTACAACATCAGCCCGCGCGTGTCGGCCGACGGCAAGACGCTGGCCTACATCTCCCGCCGCGACGGCAACTACCAGCTGTACGTGATGGACCTGGCCAGCGGCCAGGAACAGCGGCTGTCCGACAGCACCGACGACCAGTACCCAAGCTTTGCCCCGAACGGCAAATACATCATGTACGCCACCCAGGCCGGAGGCCGCAAATCGCTGGCCGTGGTGTCGGTGGATGGACGTGTAAAACAACGCCTGACCACTCAGGCGGGCAACATCAAGGAGCCCACCTGGGGTCCATTCATGCAGTAATCTTTAGCCTTCATCACTAGGAGAATCAAATGCGTAAACTCAGCAGCTTAGCTTTTATCGTCACCACCGCCGCCATCCTGTCCGCTTGCTCGACTCCGGTCAAGATCGCTGAACCAGCGAAAGTGGAAGAGCGTCAAGTCGAACAGAAACCACAGCCGCAGCCGGACACCCGTACCGTCGCCCCGGTCGAAACCAAATCGCTCGATCCGCTGGACGATCCTAAAGGCGTGCTGGCCAACCGCAGCGTGTACTTCGACTTCGACAGCTACGTCGTGCGCGACGACGGCAAGCCAGTGGTGGAAAACCACTCCGCCTACCTGGCCAAGAACAAGGCCCGCTCGATCCTGATCCAAGGCAACACCGACGAACGCGGCGGCGCCGAATACAACCTGGCCCTGGGCCAGAAGCGCGCCGAAGCCGTGCGCAAGGCGATGACCACGCTGGGCGTGCCGGAGTCGCAAATCGAAGCCGTATCGCTGGGCAAGGAAAAGCCTAAAGCCTCCGGCTCGAACGAAGAAGCATGGGCGCAAAACCGTCGTGCAGACATCGTCTACAAGTAATACAAAGCACTACCCTTTTGCCGGGTCACAGGCATAATACGGGGCGGCGCGCGGGTAACACCGCGTCCCGCCCCGTTTCCTTTTAGATTTGTGTGAAAGCGCCCGACATGATAAAACTCTCCAAATCCGGCCTGAGCGCCGCCCTGCTGGCCGCGCTGACCTGGCTGCCGCTGCAAGCCCATGCCGGGCTGTTCGACGACGACGAAGCCCGCAAGGCCCTGCTGGACCTGCGTTCCAAGGTCGAAGCCCTGCGCGCCGAGCTGAACGCTCGTATCGACACCAAATCCGACAAATCAAGCACGCTGGACCTGGTCTCGCAAAACGAGATGACGCTGCAGGAAGTGGCCAAGCTGCGCGGCCAGATCGAAGTGCTGGGCAACGAGCTGTCCAACGCCCAAAAGCGCCAGAAAGACTTCTACGTCGACCTCGACACCCGCCTGCGCAAGCTGGAGCCGCGCGAAGTGACCATCGACGGCAAGACCGCCCAGGTCGACCCGAACGAGCAGCGCACCTACGAAGCGGCGTGGAAGACCTTCACCTCCGGCGACTACAAGGCGGCCGGCACGGCGTTCAGCGAGTTCGTGGCGCGCTATCCGGGTTCGAGCTACGCGGCCAACGCGCAGTACTACCTGGGCAGCTCCTACTACGCCCAGCGCGACTGCAAGGGCGCGATCACGGCCCAGCTGCTGGTGCTGAAGAACTACGCCGACAGCCCGAAGGCGCCGGAAGCCATGCTCAACATCGCCAGCTGCCAGGCCGAGCTGAAAGACAAGGCCGCCAAGAAGACCTTGCAGGACCTGATCAAGGCCTATCCTGACTCGGCGGCAGCGGTCACGGCAAAAGAACGCCTCCACGGCAAATAATTACCCGGGGGTATTTGACAGCAAGACTCATTACCCCCTATAATCTCGCTTCTTCGGGGGTCGTTAGCTCAGCTGGTAGAGCAGCGGACTTTTAATCCGTTGGTCGCAGGTTCGAATCCCGCACGGCCTACCACTCGAAGAAAACCAAGGTTTCATACCTTTGGGTCGTTAGCTCAGCTGGTAGAGCAGCGGACTTTTAATCCGTTGGTCGCAGGTTCGAATCCCGCACGGCCTACCAAGAATAATCAAGGAAGCCCACGAATTTCGGTTCGTGGGCTTTTTTGTTTCTGGTCGCTCTCTGGTCGCGTGCAAAAACGCCCACTCCTCCAACCTAAGATGGGAGGCCGTCAGAGCAACCATAATGACCATGCAGCGGTCGCTGATGTGCCGGACGGGGCGAACTTGTCAAATTAGCCCGCTTTTTTCGCATCGAATCTCCTTTCAAGTTGAGTGGATGGGCGTTGTCTGTCCGACGAAGGCATCGAGGACGCGATCTACGACAGCCAGGCGATACGCGGTTTCGTAGGTGTCGACCTTAATCGCGAGCGGCACCGGACGCGACGACGCTGTTGAAATTTCGCCGTCTGCTGGAAAAACACGAGCTCACACGCAAGATCTTCGAGACGATCAACGGGCATCTGGCGGCGCAAGGTTTGATGATGCGGGAAGGTACCCCTCCTGGCAAAAGCGGGGTATGCCGCGCATGCGTTTAAGCTCCTATGTGTTGTGCCGCACAGATCAGGCCAAGGCGTCGCGCCTAAACTGACACATAGCAACGCCAAGCTATTCGCGCACGTGGCGCGACCAGCTGACTCCACCCAAACTAAGCTGACACCATGATCAGGGTTCCTGCCAATCCGGTGCAAGCCGCCTCGCCCCGTTCGCCACCGACTATCGTTGTCAGCGGCGAAGGTGAGCGCCACACGCTGTCGGGCTCGCTTGTCATCGGCACCCTCACCACGGCCAGGAACTCGCTGAAGAGCTGGTCGCAGCGCGGGGCCTCGTGCACGCTTGACGTGGCCGGGATCACGCGCCTCGATACGCCGGGCGCCCTGTTCCTGTCTGCCCTGCGTGACTTGGGCGTGGTCCTGACCGGCGTGCGCCCCGAACACCAAACCTTGTTCGATCTGATCGACTCACTCGATCTCAAACCGCTACCTGCCGTGGCGCCCGTTCCGCGCTGGCGCCAACTAGTGACGGCGCTGGGGAAAAGCGCCCATGACACCAGGCACGAAGCACTTTCCCTCATCACCTTCGTCGGCCGTGTCGCAAGCTGGATTTTCCATGCCGTGTTACACCCGACTTCCCTGCGTCCGGCATCGATTTCGCGCCATGTCAGGGAGACCGGCATCCAGGCCTTGCCCATCATCGGTTTGATGGCGGTCATGATTGCGATCGTCATCGGCTACCAGGGTGTCGCGCAATTGCGCCAATATGGCGGAGAGGACCTCACCATCAACCTGGTCGCGGTCTCGGTGTTGCGCGAAATGGGGGTATTGATCACCTCCATCATGGTGGCTGGCCGCTCGGGCTCCGCCTTCACGGCTGAAATTGGCGTGATGAAAACGCGCGAAGAAGTCGACGCGCTCACCGTGATGGGGCTGGAGCCGATGCAAATGCTGGTGGTGCCGCGCGTGATCGCGCTGGTCCTGACCTTGTCCGTGCTTGCCTTCTTCGCTGACATCATGGGCTTGATCGGCGGCGCGGCCATCGCGCAAGCGCTGCTGCATGTGTCGCCTGCACAATACCTGACGCGCTTGCCGCAGGTGGTCAGCCTCAGCGACCTGTTGGTCGGCCTGTTCAAGGCGCCGATCTTCGCCTTCTTCATTGCAACCATCGCGTGCATGCACGGGCTCAGGGTGAGCGGTTCGGCCGAGAGCGTTGGGCGCGAAACCACCCGTTCCGTCGTGAAGTCGATTTTCCTGGTGCTAGTGCTCGATGCATTCTTCTCCATCCTGTTTGAAAAGCTTGGCGTATGAAACCCGCCGCCACGACCACCTTGTCTGCCAGGGGCATCGTCAACCGCTTCGGCAAACAGCTCATACATAACAAACTCAACCTTGACATCAAGCGCGGCGAAATCATCGGTATCGCCGGCGGCTCCGGTTCCGGCAAATCGGTGCTGCTTAAGACCCTGATCGGCCTGCATCAGCCCGATGGTGGTGATGTCCTGCTCGACGGCATGGCGATCCGCGCCATTTCGGCCCATGATCGCGCCTTTGCATTTGGCGTACTGTTCCAGCAAGGCGCCCTGTTTTCCTCCCTGTCGGTGGCCGACAACATCATGTTGCCCATGCGCGAACATACGACCTTGCAGGCCGACGACCGGGAGCAAATCGCCGCGATGAAACTGGCGCTGACCGGCTTGGGCGCGGACAATGGTATCAAGTTTCCGTCCGCACTGTCGGGCGGCATGGTCAAGCGCGCCGCGTTTGCCCGTGCCCTTGCACTCGATCCGCAGATTCTTTTCCTGGATGAACCGAGCTCCGATCTCGACCCGATTGCCGCCGCCGGTATTGACGCGCTGATCCAGCAGCTCAACCGCAGCCTGGGCATTACGGCCGTCATCGTCACCCATGATCTCACTACCCTATTGACCATCTGCGACCGCATCGCCGTGCTGGTCGACCAGAGCCTTACCATCGACACCGCCAACCAGTTGCGGAAATCCAAACATCCGTGGATACACGACTTCTTTCACGGGCCACGCGCAGAGGGAGCAATGACAGCCAGGAAGGTAAGCCATGGAAACTGACAAGCACTATTTTATGGAAGGGCTGTTCATCATCGCCTTCGCCCTTGCCGCCGCCTTGTTTGCGGTCTGGCTAGGCAGGCCGGGCCAGCGCGACGATGTGCTGTACCGCATACATTTCCCCGAATCGGTCAGCGGTCTGACCGTGGGCGACCCGGTGAAGTTCCGCGGCGTCGATGCTGGCACGGTCAAGTCAATCATCAATGATCCGGACGATCCGCGCCTCGTGCAAGTCGACGTGCGCTTGCGCAAAAATACACCGGTCAAGACTGACACCCGGGCCAGCCTTGCGATCAAGGGCATCACTGGCGTCATCTATGTCGAACTGAGCGGCGGAGACAAAGCGGCCAAACCTCTGCTTGCAGTGACGCCTCCGGACAAAGTTCCCGAGATTCCGTTCCAGAAATCCGGGCTCAAGGCCATGCTAGATGAACTGCCCAAGGTCGTCGAAAAATTCATGTCGATCGAAAACCAGGCCAAGAAGGTTGTCACGGAGGTCGGCGCGTTGACCGACAAGGTCAAGGCCAATCCCTCGCTGCTGCTGCGCCGTCCCGACAAGGACAGCACCGACGGCGCAAAAAAATAACGGAAATTCAAGGAGAAGGGGATGGGCACGCGCCCCTCAATCAGCGTCGGCCCAGCGCCAATTACGCATCCATACAATTCCTATAGCACCGAAGATCCTGATCGCTGAAGCAGCGATCCCGCGCGGTGGCCGTCAGTAATCCATCGCATTGCCATGCACGCGCCAGCCTCGTCGTTAATCATGGCCTAGTGGGTACCGGTCCAATGATAGAGAGCTAGTCCCCCGTTGGCCGGGCAAAATCCCCCCCTCTGGCCGGGTCAAAATCCCCCACCTCCTGACCGCTTAGCGCTGCTACAGCCGGTCGCCGGAGAGCAATCCCGCTGGCAGGACGTAACCTTGCCTCTTCGACCATCGAAGGGGAGCATGGAGGGTGAACGTCTTGAAACCAAACAAACGAACCACAGTCGCCACGCTGCTGGCAACCGGTACCAGCCAACGCGAGATCGCGCGGCTGACCGGGGTGGACCGCAAAACCATCCGCCGCCTGGCGCTGGGCACGACCGGGCAGGAACCCAATTCCCCCGCCTTGGCCACCGGGCCGGTGGCGGCAAATTCCTCCACCCCGGCCACCGGCTCGCCAGCTGAAATTCCCCCACCCCGGCCACCGGCAATCGACAGCGGGCCACAATCGCTGTGTGAACTGTCGCTCTCTGGTCGCTCCGGCAGATGCAGGTACGTTAGTCCCCAGCCATGTGGCGCCGCATAATCGAGTCAGCCAAATGGGTGCCAGAAATCAAAACACCATCCCGTTGAGCCAGCACAATCTGAACTGCGTTGCACTACCTATCCTAAGTACTCTCACTTCGAAAAGGTGCCGCAAATGACTTCCGCTCCCTCCGTGAAAGTTACCGAAGATAGGGCCGTTTTTGAACAATCGATGAAAGCCCTCGAGAGTCAGATAGCCAATGTCGGCTTGCATGTAACCATCGATGCCACAACGCGCCTCGCCTATGCCCGCGAAATAAAGGCGATGGCAAAAAAGCTGGAAAATGATGCACTGGCAGGGAAAATCAGCTGGACAGAAGCGGCAAAACAGGCGCAAGAAACCAGAAACTTGATCATGGAAATCTTCCGCAGGCGAAGCACGCCGGTAGGCAGAGCTATGGCAGAAATGCTCAAAATCAAAGGCTATTCCTTGAATGAATTGGTGGCTCGCCACACCATGCTGAATTTTGGAGAGAGATCGATATTTAAAAATCTGCCCTCGTCAAAAAAAGATATCGTTTATGCGTCGATAGTTCGATCAGCTGGGCAGTCCAACACAAAAGTTAGCGCGGTCCTGTCCCGGCTTTCGCACGCAGGGCGCGGCCTCATAGTTATTTCGGTCGCCATCTCGGCATACAATATCGCGACATCGACGGACAAGCTCTCCGCCGCAGGCAAGGAGCTCGTTTCTGCCAGCGCGGGCGTTGGGGGTGGCATTGCGGGAGGAGCGCTAGCCGGCCTCGCATGCGGGCCCGGCGCTCCCATTTGCGTCACAGTGGGGGCATTTGTCGGTGGCACGCTTGCGGCTTTCGGCATCAGCTTTGTTTGGTAGGATTTTCGTGAAACTACTTTCCACTTCCGAATTTTCGGTCCGCTTGATCGGTTCGCCTTTCGGTGAGGAGATGCCACGGAGCGAACTGATCGTGGATGGCAAGCCGACTGGCAAGGTGATCGACGGCGCGGTGCTGGAGGCGGCAATAAGGTGGCAAGATCTTCTACTAGTCTTAGTTACCGACAACATCATGCACGAGGAAACGCTTCGTGTTTATCTGCTCGACACCAACTTCGAGGTGGTGGATTCCGCATGGCTGGGATCAATGTATGCAACCGGGGTTTTTTCGCTCCTTGAGCTGCAACCGCCTAACAAGATTCGTTTTCTCTTTTTCGGCGGCACGGATTGGACCTTGGAACTGTTGAACGAGCAGACCTTTGCGCTCCCATTTTCCGAACCTCGCGGCGTACACCGTCCGCTCAAATTTCATCGGCGTTTCAAGATAAGCGGCAATCCTCAACCTGACGGTGGCTGACACCCACGAAATGGTTGTCCATCCAAACCACGTTGTCGTCTATCGCGTTGGTGCAGCTGCGATAAAAATTCTTTCCGTCTTTCATACACGCCAACGGCATCCCTGGCCAGTTCCAGCAACGGTCGATACCGCAGTCGCCATTTACAAGTTCTTAATTGCAACTAATCCAACGGACTGCGCGCGCAGCAACCACCATAACTTCCTGATGCACTTTGACAACACTTAATTGTTAAAGTGTAACGCGCCGTGTATTGTGGAGTTTCTGCCGCCGTTCGACTTCCGAGATGAAACTGTTCCCTACCCAGCGTCCCCGCACGACAGACCGCCGCCCCGGCTGGCTGGTCGCCCTGGCCCTGACGGCCTGGCATCCTGCGTCGCTGTGCGCAGCCCTGCCCGAGGATGAAGACTTGGCCCTGTACGGCATGGACCGTTCCGCCATCAGCCTGGCCACCGGCTCGGCCCAGCCGCTGCGCCGCGCGCCGGCCGTGGCCTCGGTCGTCACGGCCGAGGATATCGCCGCCATGGGTGCGACCGATCTCGACCATGTGCTGGAAGCGGTGGCCGGCATCCACGTCACGCGCGTGCCGACCATGTATGCGCCCAACTACTTCATCCGCGGCATCGGCGCGGGCGGTGTCACCAATCCCCAGGTGCTGTTCCTGCTGAACGGCCTGCGCATGAACACCGACTTCAACGGCGACAAGGGCAATATGTGGGCCAGCATGCCGCTGACCAATGTGGCGCGCATCGAAATCATCCGCGGCCCCGGTTCGGCCTTGTATGGCGCCGATGCGTTTGCCGGCGTCATCAACATCATCACCAAGACGGCGGAACAGATGCCGGGCATGCGCGTGGGCGCGCGGGTGGGCTCGTTCAACGCGCGCGACGCCTGGCTGGAATACGGCCACAAGCTGGACCAGCTGTCCATCGCGGCTTTTCTGCAAGTGGGCCGCACCGACGGCGCCGGCACGCTGATCGAAGCCGATGCGCAAACCCTGAACGACCGCCGCTTCGGCACCCACGTGAGCAAAGCACCCGGCCCGATGAATACCGGCTATGACGCCTATGACGGCAGTCTCGACCTGTCCTGGCAGCGCTGGCGCTGGCGCACCAACCTGAAGTGGCGCAGCAACGTCGGCACCGGCCTGGGCGTCAATTCCGCGCTCGATCCCGAGCACAAACCGCGCAGCGGCTACGCGGCCAGCGAGCTGTCGTGGACCGCGCCCGACTTTGCCAACGATTGGAGCGTGGGCGCCTCGCTGAGCTATATGTTCTTCACCGAGCAGACCCCCGACGGCCTGGCGCTGTTTCCGGCGGGCGCGCGCATCGGCGCCAACCTGTTCCCGAATGGCATGATCGGCGGACCCGGCCGCTGGGAGCGCAATCTGCGCAGCTCGGCCTTTGCCACCTACAGCGGCGTGAGCCGTCATGCGCTGCGCTTCGGCGCGGGCCACGACGACCTGTATTTGTACCAGGTCGAGACCCTGAAGAACTTCCTGATCAGCCCGGCGGGGATACCGATCCCGACCGGCCCGGTGATCGACTACGGCGCCATCCAGCCGCACATCCGGCCGCAGCGCCGCAAGATCAACTATGTCTACGTGCAGGACGAGTGGCAGTTCGCGCGCGACTGGGCGCTGACGGCCGGCGTCCGACATGACGATTATTCCGACTTCGGCGGCACCACCAATCCGCGCCTGGCGCTGGTGTGGGACGCCGACCTGGACGTCACGGTCAAGCTGCTGCACGGGCGCGCCTTCCGCTCGCCCAGCTTCAACGAACAGACCGGCATCAATCCGGTCAACATGGGCAACCCGCAAGTGCGGCCGGAAGCGATCACCACCACCGAGGCCGCGCTGGCGTGGCAGGCGCGCGCCGACCTGTCCCTCAACGTCAGCCTGTTCCGCTATACCTTGAAGGACCTGATCCGTTCCGTGCCCAACCCGGCGCCGGCGCCGGGCGCGATGTACCAGAACAGCGGCGGAACGGAAGGCAACGGCGGCGAGGTCGAGCTGACCTGGGAGCTGAACCAGAACCTGCGCTGGCTAGCGAACTACGCGCGCCAGAACGCGCACGACACTGCCACGCGCAACGATCCGGGCTATGCGCCGCGCCACCACGCATATACACGCCTGGACTGGACCGTCAGCCCAGGCTGGCAATTCAGCCCGCAGCTGAACTGGGTCGCCGGCCGGCGCCGCGCGGCCGGCGATGCGCGCACCGCCATTGCCGACTACCGCACCGTCGACGCCGCCCTCACCCATCCGCTGCCGCATGGCTGGACCGTCTCCGCCACCGTGCGCAATCTGTTCGACGCCGACGCGCGCGAGCCCAGCCTGGCGCCTGGGCTGGCGCTGCCCTTCGATATCCCGGTATCGCCGCGCGCGCTGGCGGTGCAGCTAAGCGTCAAGCTTTAACTGTTTCTTCAAAAACGCATAGATGCGCGGATCATGCGAATAGGCCACGTTAAAGCGCAAGCAATGGCCGGCGCTGTTGCTGACGCTGAACACATTGCCCGGCGCGTACAGTATGCCGGACGCCAGTCCCGCGCTGGCGATCGCCGACGCATCCATGTCCGGCCCTCCCCGCACCCATAGGAACGGCCCGCCCGCCGGTTCGGCCCACGGTTCCAGGCCGCAGTCGCGCAGCCGCTTGCGCACCGACACCGCCGCCTTGCGCAAGCGCTGCCGGATCGCTTCGGTGTGCTTGCGGTAGCTGCCGTCGAGCAGCAGCTTGCAAATGAGCTGGGCCGACAGTTCATTGTTGCCAAACGTGGTGGCCAGCTTCAGGTCCAGCACCGCCTCTATCCACTCCGCCTTGGCGACCAGAAAACCGCAGCGCGTCGCGCCCGACAGCGTCTTGGAAAAGCTGCCGATGTAGATCACCCGTTGCAGCTGATCCAGCGCGGCCAGCCGCACCGCCGGGCGCTCTTCCAGGTCGGCGAAGGTGTCGTCCTCGATGATGTCGAAGCCATGCTGCCGGCTGAGCAGCAGTATCTGGTGCACCACCGCGGCGGAAAAGGAAATGCCGGTCGGATTTTGCAGCACCGCGTTGGTGATGTAGAGCCGGGGACGATGCCAGGCCAGTTCCAGTTCAAACTGCTGCATGTCCGGCCCGCTGGGCGTGAGCGGAATGCCGACCACGTTGACCCGGTGCGCGCGCAGGCTGGCCTGGAAATTGAAATAGCACGGGTCGTCGACAAAGACCGTGTCGCCCGCCTGCACCAGCAGGCGGATGGCGAGGTCGAGCGCCTGGCTGCCGCTGTCGGTCAACACGATCCCCTCCACCGGCGCCTCGATGCCGCGCCCGCCCAGATGGCGCTGCAACTGCTGGCGCAGCGGGCGGTAGCCGGCCGGTTCGCCGTAGGAGGTCAGCGCGTCGCCCGGTTCCCGCCGCAGCGTGCCCAGCACACGCCGTATGCCTTCATCGTTCAGGTAGTCGGGCGGCAGCCAGCCGCAGCCGGGACGCAGGGCGTGGCTCGGCAGCTGCAAGGCGTTGCGCAGCATCCAGAATTCATCGACCTCGCGCCGTGGAGCGCTGGGCGCGCGGCCGATCTCCAGCACCTGCCTCGGCGTGGAGACGAAGAAGCCGGACTTGGCCCGCGACACCGCCAACCCCTGCGCCACCAGCCGGTCATAGGCCTCCACCACGGTCGACTTGGCGACCTGGCTGTCCAGCGCGAAGCTTCTGATCGACGGCAACCTGGCCCCCGGCGTGAGCTCGCGCGCCGCGATCGCCGCGGCAAAATGGTCGACCACCTGGGCGACCACGCTGAGGCCGGAAACGCCGGATCGGTGGAAACGATGCATCTGTCACGCTCCTTGTACCAGTACAGTATCGAGTATTGTACCCAATCTGTACCTTACGCAAGCGACAGGCCCCACCCTAGAATCGGCAGCATCTGAACTCCTGGAGTAGGCTGTGCGTAAGGAATATCTGAAGGGCATGGCGCTGTGCCTGACCGCCGCGCTGGCGTGGGGCGTATCGTTTCCGGTGATGGGACAGGCCCTGCTGCGCATGGACCCGTTTAACTTCACGGCGTTACGCTACGGCGCGGCGGCCGCCATCATGCTGGCGATTTTGTTCTACAAGGAAGGCGGCGCGGCGCTCAAGCTGCGCGGCGAGCGCTATGTGCTGGCCTGGGCGCTGGGCTCCTGCGGCTTTTGCGGCTACGGCTTCTTTATCTTCCACGGCCAGCAGCTGGCCGGACAGTCCGGCGCCCTGTCCGCGTCGGCGATGATCGCGACCACGCCGATGCTGACGCTGGTGCTGAACTGGGCGATCCGCGGCAAGCGTCCTTCCGCGGTGGCGTTCGGCTGTATCGGGCTGTCGTTCTACGGTGTGTTGCTGGTGGTGTCCGGCGGCGCGCCGGGCAGCTTGCTGCATCAGGGCGTTGCCAGCGACTCGGCGGCTTTTCTGCTGCTGGGCGCGGCGTCGTGGGCGCTCTACACGCTGGGCGCATCGTTTTTTCCCGGCTGGAGCGGCTATCGCTATTCGGCGATCACCACCGGCTTGGGCTTGACCACCATCCTGCTTGCCGATTTTTCCCTGCAAGCGCTGGGTTATATTCCTCGTCCTGCGCTGGCGGAGTTGCCGGCCTTGCTGCCCTATCTGGCGTACATGGTGCTGGTCGCCGGCGTGCTGGCCGTGCTCTGCTGGAACCTGGGCAACAAGATCATCACGCCAACCAACGGTGTGCTGTTCCTTGACGTGGTGCCGCTGACCGCCTTTGCGGTGGAAGCACTGGCCGGTACGCCGATCGCGGCCGGCCAGCTGCTGGGCGCAGCATGCACCGGCGCGGCGCTGGTATTGAACAATCTGTACCAGCGCCGGCCGCTAGCCGTGTCGGCTAGCCTTCCGAGTTCGCGCCCAGGGTGATGTGGACGGTCAGTTCCCGCGCCGTGTTCGGGAAATACTTGTCGACGCCGAAATCGGCGCGGTTCAGCTTGACCATGGCTTCGAAGCCCGCTTCGGTCTCCTTGCCCATCGGGTCGCGCTTGATCTTGTTGATCTTGCCGTCGAGGACCACGGCCCTGGTCACGCCATGCACCGACAGGTTGCCGCTGATTTTGAGGCGGTCCATCGGTCCCTTGACGATCTTGGTGCTCTGGAACGTGATGTCGGGGAAGGCGGCGGCGTCGAGAAATTCCGCGCTCACCAGTTGCCGGTCGAGGGCGGCGACGGCGGTGTGGACGCCGTCCACCGCCAGTTTCACCGTGACCGAGGACTTGCCCAGGTCCTCGTCCAGCACCAGCTTGCCTTCGATTTTCTCGAAGCGGGCCACCGGATTGGTATAGCCATGGTGATCCCAGCTAAAGACCACCGCGCTGTGGTTGGGGTCGATCGTCAGCGTCTCGGCGCTGAAGGCCGGCAGGGTGAACAGCGAGAACAGCATCGGCAACAGGTATTTCATCGGGTACTCCTTCATGTGTGGGGAGCCACCACAATGCAGGCGGCCGGGCCGAAAGTCCTGAAATCGGCCTGAAATTGGCCTGAAATAGTTCTGAAATTCCCTGAAAAGCCCCGCTGGCGGCCGCGCTATAATCCAAGCCTGTCAAAAATACAAAAATATCGGAGCACAATGGAAACTTCAGCGGCTGCCAAGCTACGCGTCGGCGCCTGGTGCGTCGATCCCGCCCTGGGCGAGATCGGCCGGGACGGCGAAACCGTGCGGCTCGATCAACGCACCATGCGCCTGCTGCTTTGCCTGGCCGCACGTCCCGGCGAGATCGTCAGTGCCGACGAGCTGCTGAACCAGGTCTGGCCCGGCGTCATCGTCACGCCGGATTCGGTGTACCAGGCGATTGCCTCGCTGCGCCGCGTGCTGGGCGACGATCCCAAGCAACCCGGCTACATCGTCACCGTGCCGCGCCAGGGTTACCGCCTGGTGGCCGCGGTGGGCCCGTGGAGTGTACCGGTGACCATTCCGGCGCAGCCCCGCCCTGCGTCGCCCTCCAACGCCACACGCAGCCGCCTGGTGTTCCTGCTGACGGCCTGCATCCCCGTCGTGGTCGGCATAGTCTTCTGGCTGCACAACACGCTGGCGAACGAGCCGCACCCCGCGGCACCAGCGGCGGCGCAGAAATCCATCGCGGTGCTGCCGTTTGCCGACCTGACCGAAGGCATGCGCAACGAGACCTTTGCCGACGGCATGACCGAAGAACTGATCGGCAGGTTCAGCAAGATACCGGGCATGAAAGTGCCGGCGCCCAGCGCCACGTTTTATTACAAGGACAAGCAGATGGCGGTGGCCGACGTCGCCAGCAAGCTGGGCGTGGTCTACATCCTGGATGGCAGCGTGCGCAAATCCGGCAACACCTTGCGGGTCGCGGCGCGCCTGATGAAGGCCGACAACGGCTTCATCATCTGGTCGGAGACCTATGACAAGCCGGTCGACGACCTGTTGATGGTCCAGGACGACATCGCCGACGCCGTCACCAAAGCACTGAAGACGACGCTGAACTAGGCGGCCAGCGGACGCAGGCCGATCTTGCCGGTAGCGAACTGGACCGCGCGGCCCAGCGGCGCCTCCACCCAGCGGAAGAACGCGGCGCCGGCAGCCAGGCTGCCGGCCCAGGCCAGCAACATGCCCAGCCCCTGCCACGCGGGGCCGGCCGGGACGAAACGGCTGAACGCCGCGTTGACCATCAGGCAGACCGGGAAGTGGATCAGGAACACCGAATACGATATCCGCCCCAGGCCGTTGACGACGGACCAGGCGCGGCCGGTCGCCACTGTTTCAGCGCGGCCAAACAAATACAGCAGGCAAGCGACCACCAGCGCCAGCGCGATGCGGCTGCGGAAGTCCAGGAACAAGGCGGCCGACGCCGGCAACAAGGCCATGGCCAGCAGCAGCGCCACGGCGCCCGGCGTGCGGCAGCGATCGCTGGCCCACCACGCCAGCATGCCCAGGCCATAGCTGCCGAAGAAATACGGCGCCCAGTTATCCCAGTCGGCATCGAGGTTGAAATACAGCAGCGACAGCGTCACGCCCAAGGCCGTCAGGGCCGGCATCAGCCACAGCATCCGGCGACGGCCGGTGGCGCGGCCGGCCAGCCACAGCGCCAGCGCCGTGACTGCATATAATTGGAAATCGATGGCGACATACCAGGCGCCGGCCGACAAAGACGGATAGCCCAGCACGCCATGCAGCAGCAGCGCGTGCGCGCTCAGCTGGCTCAGCGTGGCCGGCGCGGAGACCGAACTGTGCATCATCCAGTTGCCGGCCCAGGCGGAAGCGACGGCGGCCAGCAGCGTGGCCGCCAGGAACGGCGGCGCCAGTTTGGTGTAGCGGTGCCAGATCGCCCCCAGGGGATCGGACAGGCCGGACCGGCCGGCGGGCGACAGCGATTTCGCCACCAGGAAGCCGCTAATGACGAGGAATACTTGCACGGCGATGCGCGCACTGCCGCTCAGCCAATCTATCAATGCCGGCAACAACGGCCGCACTTGATCGGACATCGGTCCATAAAATGCCAAATGATGCAAAACAATCAACTGCGCTGCACCAGCTTTCAACAGATTAATCAAACCAAACTGCGGCTGGACCGCTACTTCCGCGCCAGCCCCTCCCCTTGCTGCATTCATCCCCATCCCTAAACATTCAGCGTATGCCGACCGGCCGCCATCATAGCCGAGGTTGGCGGCTTGATGGCGCTAGCTTGATGGGAATGTGCGTATTTCCTTAGGGCATCATCGCTTCCGCATGGCTTGCGCGGTCCCATACATCAGCGTGCGCCACAGCCACTCCAGCGGGCCAAAGCGGTAGTGGCGCAGCCACCAGGCGCTCAAGGCCATCTGCGCCACATACACGACTATGCCGAGCAGGAACACCGGCGCGGCGCCAAGCTTGCCGAACTGCCCCAGCCCGTAGCCGAAGAAGATGCCTCCAAAAATCAGGGACTGGGCGATGTAGTTGGTGAAGGCCATCCGGCCCAGCGGCGCGAAGCTGCGCAGCAAGCCGCGCTGCGCCAGCAGAATCACCGTCGCGGCATAGCCGGCGGCCAGCAGCGACTGGCCGACGCCGGTGGCCACGTCCAGGATGCACAATGCCGCGCCCCCTGCCACGCCGATCACCGCGACGCCGGTCCACAGGCGCAGGTGTTCGCCCGGCCGTTGCATGACGCCGCTCCGCCACGCGAGGGCGCCCAGCAGGAACAAGGCCAGCGTCCTCGGGATGACGTAGAGGTGCAAGGGCAGCAGATAAGGCAGTTCACTCAGGCTGAAGCGGCAGATCTCGGCGTGAGTGCCGGAGGCGTAAACCTGGTTGGCCAGCGCGACGTGCTGCTGAAACCACGCCGGTTCCGGCCACGGTATGCCGACCGGCACCACGCCGATGAACAGGTAGAGCGCGAACATGCCGGCCGCCGCCACCGCCAGCGCCCAGACCGGCGCAGCCAGCAAGGGCAGCACCAGCAGGCCGCCGAGCGCATATTCGGTCAGGATGTCGCCGTTCCAGACCAGCAGCAGGTGCACCAGTCCGAACATCAGCAGCACCCCCAGCCGCCGCGCCAGCCAGTAGAACGGCCGCCCGGTCCGGGACAGGCGCTCGAACTGCACCGCCAGCCCAAGGCCGAACAGGAAGGAAAACACGGCGAAGGCCTTCATCTCGAAGCCGGCGCGGACCAGCCCTTCGACCCAGGCGTCCAGCATGCCCAGGCCCGGATCGGGCGGCAAAAACTGCTGGAAAATCGACACCCGGAATTCCGACACCAGGTTCACCGACAACACGCCGAACAGCGCGACGCCGCGCAGGATATCGATGGCGTCTATGCGTTCGCCGCTCGTGTTCTTGCCCAGCATTAGCGACGGAACTTCTTCGGCTGGCGTTTGCGCAGCGCGGAGTTCTGGTCTTGCAGCAGCGCGTCCACACGCTCGGAGGCCTGGCGCGACAGCAGCTGTGCCCGCTCCGTATCGGGGAAATATTCCGGCTGCCGGTAGGCCAGCCACGCGTAGGCCGAATACAGGCGGCAGGCATCCTCCACCTCCTGCAAGGACAGGTAGTGCAGCGGCGCCTGCTCCGCCTTGATCGGCGTGATCTTCTTGGCGGCCAGCGCCGTCGCCCAATGCTCCCACGCGCGCTGCAGCGACGGCACCTTGGACGAGATCGGCACTAGCGACAGCGCGAACTTCTCCGCCACCGTCAGCTCCAGCGTATCGAGCCAGGCCGCGCGCTCGAACTGGTCCTCGGTGATGCGCGGGTAGAAGAAACCGTCCGGCACATCGATGTTGTGCACGAAGCGCTTCAACAGCTTGGCCAGCGCGTGCTCGTTGGTCACCGACGAAATCCGGTGCAGATGCTCGAGCGTCGGCGCCACGGCGAAGCCGGTGGTCTTCAGCGGCATCGGCTTTTCCCTCAGCAGCGAGCGGATCACATTGTGGGTCTCGTTGTCGTAGCCGGCCACCAGGCCTTCCTCGTGCACGCCGAAACGCCCTGCCCGGCCGGCGATCTGGCGCGCCAGCGCGGCCGGGATCTCTTCCTCTTCATAGCCGTTGTACTTGACCGAGGTGGTCAGCACGATGCGTGCGATCGGCATGTTCAAGCCCATGGCGATCGCGTCCGTGCCCACCACCACGTCGGCCAGGCCGTCGCGGAAGCGCTGCGCCTGCGCGCGCCGCACCTCCGGCGACAGATTGCCGTAGACGGTGGCCACCGACAGGCCCAGCTCGGTCACCATGTCGCGCCACATCAGCACCTCGCGGCGCGAGAAGCAGATCACGGCGTCGCCGCGCCGCAGATTGCTCAGCTTGCGCACGGCGCTCGGCTCCACCGACAATGGGCCTTTGCGCTTGAGCACATGCACTTCCAGCTCGCACTCCAGGCGCTCCGCCAGCACCTCGATGGCGCGCCGCGCTTCCGGCGCGCCCACCAGGTAGACCACCTGCGCCGGCGCGCCGCAGACGGCGGCGGTCCAGGCCGAGCCGCGGTCGCGGTCGGCCAGCATCTGGATTTCATCGATCACGGCCACGTCGACCGGCGTGCGCGTGTCGAGCATCTCGACCGTGCTGGCCACGTGGGTGGCGCCGGCCACCAGGCGGCGCTCCTCGCCGGTCACCAGGCTGACCGCCAGCGGCTTGCCGTGCGCTTCCATCGCTTGCAGGCGCTCGTAGTTTTCCAGCGCCAGCAGGCGCAGCGGCGCCAGGTAGACACCGCTGGGCGCCTTGGCCAGCGCTTCGATCGCCTGGTGGGTCTTGCCGGAGTTGGTCGGCCCCAGCAGCGCGATGAAGCGGCGCTTCAGGCGCCGCGCCACGTCGAACGAGGCCGGATATTCGGCCAGGTTGATGCTCTGGCGCGTGCGTTCGGCATGCTGCTCTTCCATGTCGCGCTCGACCGCGTGCTCCAGGCGCTGCCGGATGCGGTCGAACACGACGCCGGCCGGCTCGGAGATTTGCATCTCCGCCAGCGCGCCGAGGAAGGGTTGGGCGTCCAGCCCGCAGTCGTCGCAGGCGTCGGCCATTTCCTGCACGAAGGCGCTGACGTAGCCGCGCAACTCGGCGCCGACGGCGTCGCTGGCGCGTTCCAGCAGCAGCTGGGCGCGCGTATCGGCGTCCATCTTGCGCCACTTGGACGCTTTGGCCAGCACGCCCTGCGCCGGCACCAGATCGTAGGCGACCCGCAATCCTGCATAATCGACCACGCCCGTCAGACGCAGGAACACGCGGCCTTCCTGGCGCGCCAGCAGCACGCCCTTGGCGCTCAGCCCGAGCTTGCGCATCAGGTCGTCGTCTTCCCCCTGGTCGCTATCGGTGGCGTTGTTGTGCGGCGCGGAGGAGGAATTGCTCATGTGGGATACTCGGGTAGGTGGGCTGGAAATTTTAGCAGATCGTTACAGTTGGTGAGAAAGCTAAGCTGAGTCCCCACCTATAATATTCCGCCTAGGCAATCAGCCTACAACAACAATTACACAAAACAAAAGGGAAAACATGGGCATGGTATTCTGCCGCGGTTGCGGCAAAGAAATTCACGAAACGGCACCAACCTGTCCTCATTGCGGCGCGCCGCAACATTCCGCAGCCGCCTCCGGCCCGCGTTCGGAAAAAGACTACGTCGTCACCGTGCTGCTGTGCTTCTTCCTCGGCGTGTTGGGCGTACACCGCTTCTACGTCGGCAAGATCGGTACCGGCATTTTAATGCTGTTCACCTTCGGCGGCTTCGGTATCTGGGCGCTGATCGATTTTATTATGGTCATCCTCGGCAATTTCACCGATAGCGACGGCCTGAAAATCAGCAACCGCTAAGCCCGTTTTTGTATTTCCCCTGGATTTCTGGCACCATAGGCCGGTTTATACCGCCGCCGTGCCAGAAATCCCGCCATGCCCTTCTCCCTCGCCGCCGCAGTTCACCACGAATTGCTGATTAAAAAAAGCCGCTTTATAGCCTGCGTTCAGCCGATGACGGATCGGAGCGCCGCGCAAAAAGTGGTGGCCGAGTTATGGGCGCAACATCCGGGCGCCACCCATGTTTGCTGGGCATTATTAGCCGGCGGCCAATCGGCGGCAGTCGATGACGGCGAACCCAGCGGCACCGCCGGCCGCCCCATGCTCGATGTTTTGCGCCACCAGGACCTCGAAGGGGTATTGGCCACCGTGGTCCGCTATTTCGGCGGGGTTAAATTGGGCGCAGGCGGACTGGTGCGCGCTTATACCGACAGCGTCGCACAGGCACTATTAAAATCCGAGAAAATCGCGATTATTAAACTGCAATACCTGACCTGCACCTCGCCGTATGCGATGGAGGGCATGGTACGGCGCGAAATAGAATTGGCCGGCGCCACCCTCGACCATGTCGTCCATTCCGACCACGTGCAGTTCGAATTCAGCCTTGCCGATAACGCAGCCGCGCAACTGATCCACCGATTGAATGAGGCCGGACATGGCCGCATTCAATGGATCGCTCCCGACGACGAATAAGAGCTTGAATGGCCGTCTCCGCCGGCCGCCCTTCACAAGCTGTTTTTTGGTATATTCGCGCCAATATTTGGCACGGCTTCGCTATGAGCACCGATCCACGTGGCTTTATGCCACAGCGTTTCAAGTGGTCCCTGCTTGTGACGGCCCAGCCACCACACGCTGAATTGTCTTTGCAGCAGCGCCAGCGTCAATCCTATCGCCAGCGCGAAACTGGCGCCGGTGTATTGATACAGCCCCAGGCCGTAGCCATAATAAATCGACGTGCCGATGATGGATTGCACCACATAACTGGTCAAACTCATGCGGCCCAGTGGCGAGAATATCTTCAGCCAATTAGCGGAATAAGACAGCAGCGTAAATCCGGATACCAGCACCAGCGTGAACGCCACGTTCGACCATGAGGTGACCATCACCAATAATGGACGGTACACCGCCGCGCCGATATGCCAGGCATCGGGAGAGCTTTTCAACAGATACAATGGAATAAACGCCAGCGCGGCGGCGAGCAATGTTTTACGCCAGAATATACGGTTTGATTCCGATTGAATAAACAGCGATAAACGCCCGGCCAGCATTCCCAGCATGAATAATGCCGGTATCTGGAATATACGGCCGTTTTCCCAACTCCAGCGGATGACGCCGATTTTCCCGTTGCTTAAATTCCCTCGCCATACGTCGAATGCCGAACCGTGCGCCATATATTTTTCGGCACGGCCGAAATAGGCCCAGGAAGCGGGATCGGCGAGTTTTCCATCGGGATTGGGCAAGGCCAGCAAAAATTCCACCCATGCGTGCGGCAACAGCAATAAGCACACCGCGATGCCCAATACCACGCCATTGCGCAAGCGCGCCACCGGTATCAGAGCCAATCCCAACACGGCGTAAATACTGAGTATATCGCCGTGGTAAAACATGGAATTGAACACGCCGAAACCGAGCAATAACACCATGCGCCAGGCAAAACGGCCGCGAAAGTCCTGGCCGCGCAAGGAACGGTTGTGATCCTGGATGTAGAACGTCATTCCAAACAAAAGCGCGAAGATTGCGTAGGACTTGCCTCCAAACAGGAAAAACAGGCTATCCCAGATTATTTTGTCCACCGCCATCAGCCAGGGCGGTAATCCGGACGGGGAAAAGTAGAAATCGAAGTGTTCGATATTGTGAAGAAGCATGATCGAGACGATGGCAAAGCCACGCAATGCATCGATCACGTCCAGGCGGGAAGAGTTGGCGTTCATGGAATTCCATCAACCTTGGCAAAGTGAACAGAATGCCAAGTGTAGAGTGGAAACGATCCCAGTGGAGCATCGCCCGCAAAATTTTCAGGCGCGCTGGACCGCCGGAGCACAGTACCTGGCCACCATGGCGACCATGTTTTCGAACTCGATAGGCTTGGCGATGAAGTCGTCGACGCCGGCGGCGCGGCATTCGTCGCGTTCCGCTTCCAGCACGTTGGCGGTCAGCGCCAGGATGGGCAGGCCGGTGTAGCCCTGCGCCCGCAACAGACGGGTGGCCTCGTTGCCGTCCATGACGGGCATTTGCATATCCATCAACACCGCGTCGTAGGACGGGCCGCTCATCACCTGGTCCACTCCTTCGCGGCCGTTGTTGGCGACGTCCACCTCGGCGCCCTCCAGTTGCAGCAGCGCGCTGGCCACCTGCTGGTTGAGCGGATTGTCCTCCACCAGCAACAGCCGCAGCCCGGCCAGGCGATGCGTCGGCGCCGCCACCTCGGTCGCCGCCGGTCCGGCCGTCGCCGGCGCGTCGCCGCCGCCCTCCACAGGCGCAATGCGGCGCAGCGCTTCGTACAGCATGGCCGGCGTCAGCGGTTTCATCAGAACCTGGTCCAGTACGCCGGCTTCCTGGCGCATGCGCTGATGCAGATCATGCGTGGCCTCGGCGTTGGCCAGCGCGACCAAGGGCACCGCAGCCTGCCGGCGCAGGCGCGCCGCATCGTCCCAGCTGTCCAGGCCATCGAGCAGGACCAGCTCATACGCGGGCCGCGCGTCCATCAACGCTTGCGCCGCCGCCATGTCGCCGACCCCGTCCGCCTGGCCGCCAAAGCCTGCGATCATCGCCTGCAGCAGCTGGCGCGACGGCTCACTGGCGCCGATCACCAGCGCCTTCAGCGGCAATGGCTCACGTGGCGCGCCCGGCGCCGTCCGCCCATACGCCACCGCGAATGAGAAGGTGCTGCCGACACCGGGCGTGCTGTCAACCCGCAGTTCGCCTCCCATCAGGCGCACCAGCCGCCGGCTGATGGCCAGGCCCAGGCCGGTGCCGCCGAAGCGCCGCGTGGTCGAGCTTTCCGCCTGGGTGAAGGAATCGAAGATGCTGCCCTGCTGCTCCGGCGCGATGCCGATGCCGGTGTCGCGCACGGAAAAGTGCAGCCGCACCTGGCTGGCGTCGCAAGATTGCAGCTGCACGCCCACCACCACCGAGCCGCGCTCGGTAAACTTGATGGCGTTGCCGGCCAGGTTCACCAGCACCTGGTTGAGCCGCAGCTGGTCGCCCAGCACATCGGACGGCAGCGCCGGATCGAGATCGAACAACACTTCGACCGGCTTGTCCTGCACGCTGGCGCCCAGGATCAGCGCCAGGTTGCGCAGCATCTGCTCCAGGTTGAACGGCACCCGCTCCAGCACCAGGTTGCCGGTTTCGACCTTGGAAAAATCCAGGATGTCGTTGAGGATGCCCAGCAGCGAATGGGCCGCCGCGTAGGTCTTGTCGACGTAGTCGCGCTGCTGCGCGCTCAGGTCCGTCAACCGCAGCAAGTGCTGCATGCCGAGGATGCCGTTCATCGGCGTGCGGATCTCATGGCTCATGGTGGCCAGGAACTGGCTCTTGACGCGCGTGGCGGTCTCGGCCCGGTTGCGCTCGACCAGCACCGCGTCGCGCTCGCGCAACAGCTCCTCGGTGCGTTCGCGCACGCGCGCCTCCAGCGTCTCGCGCCCCCGCAAGATCACTTGCGACATGTGGTTGAAGGCGCGCGTGGCCTGGGCGATTTCATCGTCGCCCACCACTTCCAGCTGGCCGCCCAGTTGGCCGGCGGCGATCAACTGCGCGCCGCGCGTGAACTGCGCGATCTGCCGGATCAGATAGCGCCCCAGCAGCAGCGAGAACAGCGCCACCAGCGCCATTTCCAGCGCGGCCAGGCCCAGGCTCCAGCGCTGCGCCGCCGCCAGCGTCTGCTCCAGGCTGGCGACATCCAGGCCCACCCGCACGCTGCCGTAATTGACGCCGGCCACCGCCACCGGACTGCCGATGGCGAACATGCCGTCGCTGGCCTCGGCCAGCGAGGCGTGCGGCACGAAGGGCAGCGCCAGCGCCGCCGGTTGGCCCGCCTCCACCAACACACGCTGGTCGGCGTCGAGCACCTGCGCGTACAGCGTGCCCTCGGTGCTGCTGAGCTGGCGCGCGAAGGACTGCAGGCTTTCCAGGTCGTGGCTGATCACCGCGTCGCGCGACATGGCGGCAAAGGTCTCGGCCGTCACCCGCGCGTGGCGCAATACCTGCTGCTCGTTGGACTCGCGCAGGAAGTGCAGCACGCTGAACACCAGCACGCCGAGCAGCAGCGCTTCAATCAGCGCGATGCCGAGGATGGTCTTGGCGCGGAAGCTCAGGGCCAGGCGCATGGGCTATTCCTGTATCCGGGCGTCCGCCGGCGAAATCCCCAGCCGGCGTACATCATCCCAGTCCTGGTCCTGGGCCGGCTCGAAACCGTCGAAGCCGATCTCGGCCAGCAGCTTCAGCGACAGCGGCTCCAGGTTCATCTTCAGCATCGCCGCCAGCACGCGCTGGCGCACCGCCGGGTCCAGCTTGGGCCGGGTGGCGATGGCGTGCGTGGTGAACGGCGGACTGGTCCACAGCACCCGCAGCTCGCGCGAGACGCGGGTGTCGAGCAGGTCCAGCGTGCGCGGCACGCCGCCGCCGGCCGGATACAAGCCCTTGACCACATCGAGGTAGACCGAATTGTGCGACTTGACGAAGGCGGCCTTGTGCGCCACGCCCTGGCGCCGCAACTCGGCCTGCACCAGCAGCGTCGCGCCGAACGCGGCCGGCGTCGGGAAGGCCAGCGTGGCGCCGGCCAGGTCCTTGAGCTCGCGCAGCGGGCTGTCCTTGCGCACCACCACCACGGCCCGCAGACGCTCGCCCTTGGCGCGCGCCAGCGCCTGGTAGCCGGGCTTGGCGTTGTAGACCACGAAATGGTAGGGGTTCATGTAGGCGAAATCATATTCGCCGGCCGCCAGGCGGCGCTCGAAGGTGGGCACGTCGGGCGCGGTGGCAAAGCTGATCTTGACGCCGGCCTTGTCGGACAAGGCCGTCAGCACCGGCGTCCAGTTGGCGGCCAGCTGCGATGCCGACTCCTGCGGCACCACGCCGAAGGTATAGCTGGTCTGCTGCGCGGAGACCGTCCCGGCCAAGGTCAGCATCAACAATCCGGCACACAGCCAGCGGCGTGATCGATGGGCCATGAGTAGTTTATTTCGCAAGAAACAGGAGTTTCGATCATAGCATGACGCCTATGCCATCCAGCTAATTTATTGCAATGCAACAAATCTTAATGTATATTCACGGCCCCGCAAACACAGGCGCGGCCGACCGCCCCACGCATCGCAAATGAACCTCAACAATCTCAAAGTAAGTACCCGGCTGGGCCTTGGCTTCGGCGCCATCCTGCTGATGCTGGCCATCGCCAGCGTGCAAAATATAGTCAGCCTCGGCAAGCTCAATGACGGCACCGACGCCATCGTCACGGAAAACTACGCCAAGGTGGTGCAGGCGCAGGCCATCCTCAACCACAGCAACAAGATCGCCCGCTCGCTGCGCAACGCGCTGCTGATCCGCGACGACGCCAAGGCCGCCAAGGAACTGGCGGTGATCGCCGCCAAGCGCAAGGAGATCGAGGCCGCCACGCAAACGCTGGCGAACATGGTCAAGTCCGCGACCGGCCGCCAGTTGTTCGCCACCGTGCAAGCGACGCGCGCGCCCTACGAGGCGGCGCTCGATGAAGTGATGCGCAAGCGCCAGGCCGACGACATCGACGGCGCCGTCGACACCATGCTGACGCATATGCGCGACCTGCAACTGGCCTATATGAACAGCCTGGACGCGCTGATCGCGCACCAGAGCGAAGCGATGGAGAAAGGCCGCCTGCAAGCGGACGCCACCTACAGCGCGGCGCGCAACATTGCCATCGTGCTGGGCCTGCTGTCGCTGGTCATCGGCGTGGCGGCGGCCGCGCTGATCTCGCGCCAGCTGCTGCGCCAGCTGGGCGGCGAACCGGACCACGTGGCCGGCATCGCCAGCCGGATCGCCGCCGGCGACCTGGCCGTTGCCATCGCCACCCGCGACGGCGACGGCGACCAGCGCAGCCTGCTGTTCGCGATCCAGGCCATGCGCGACAGCCTGGCCGGCATCGTCGGCCAGGTGCGCGGCGGCGCCGACGCCATCGTCACCGCGGCCACCGAGATCGCGGCCGGCAACCTGGACCTGTCCTCGCGCACCGAGCAGCAGGCCAGCTCGCTGGAGGAAACCGCCTCGTCGATGGAAGAGCTGACCGCCACCGTCAAGCAGAACACCGAGAGTGCGCGCCAGGCCAACACGCTGGCCGCCAACGCCTCGCAGATCGCGGTCGAAGGCGGCGTGGTGGTGGCCAAGGTGGTGCACACCATGGGCGAGATCAAGGACTCTGCGCGCAAGATCGTCGACATCATCTCGGTTATCGACGGCATCGCCTTCCAGACCAACATCCTGGCCTTGAACGCGGCGGTCGAAGCGGCGCGCGCCGGCGAACAGGGACGCGGCTTTGCCGTGGTCGCCACCGAGGTGCGCACGCTGGCGCAGCGCTCGGCCGCCGCCGCCAAGGAAATCAAGACGCTGATCGACGATTCGGTGAGCAAGGTCGCCGCCGGTACCGAACTGGTCGGTGAAGCCGGCGCGACCATGGAGGACATCGTCTCCGCCGTCAAGTCGGTGACGGCGATCATGGGCGAAATCAGCATCGCCAGCCACGAGCAGGAAGCCGGCATCGAGCAGATCAACCAGGCCATCGCCGAGATGGACACGGTGACGCAGCAGAACGCCGCGCTGGTCGAACAAGCCGCCGCCGCCGCCGAGGCGCAGCAGGACCAGGCGCATCACCTGGTGCAGCTGGTGGGCGTGTTCAAGCTGGCTGCGGACCGCCGCGCGGCGCCGGTCCACAGCGTCGGCCAGCGCCAAGCGCAGCAGCCGGCGCTGAGCGCCCCGCGTTCCGCCGCCGCAGTCTGACCGTCATTCCCGCGCAGGCGGGAATCCATGCCAAGCGTCCACAATCAGCGTTCCGTGGACCTCGGCGGCGGACCGGCCCACCTGCGCGGGAACGACGATGCGCTACAATTTATCGATGAGCCAACTACACATCGACCTGCTGGTGCTGTCCGTGCCGCGAGTGTCCGTTACCGGACGGTGTTGAACGGAGACGGGCAGGCGCACTCGGCCGGCCCGGCCGGCGGGCGCGCGCCGGAGCCTTGATTTGACTGGCTTTGCGGCCATCCGCGCCATGTGGCACGGCAATTGCAATAGTGAGCACACCTTCAGCTCTTTTATTGCATCCCATGGACCAGGCGCTCAACCCTGCTATCATCTCCGGCCGCCGGCGCAAGACCGTCATGGTCCTGGCCGCCGCGCTGGCCACGCTGTGCGCCGCTGCCTGGGGCATCAACCGCGTGGTCAGCCCCAGCGTCGACGCCGGCAGCGTGCTGCTGGCCGAGGTCCACGTCGGCAACATCGCCAACACCATCAACGCCTCCGGCATCGTCATCCCGGTCCACGAGGAACTGGTGTCGAGTCCGATCCAGACCCACGTCGCCAAGGTCCACGCCAAGCTGGGCCAGCAGGTCAAGGCCGGCGAGCTGCTGCTGGAACTGGACAACCGCACCATCGTGCTGGCGATCGACAGCATCCGCGAGCAACTGGCCCAGCAGGAAAACCGCATCCTGGCGCTGACCCTGGAAATGGAGCAGAAGCGCAAGCAGATCGTCAGCGCCATCGAACTGCTGGAGCTGGACCTGCAGGCCACCCGCGTCAAGCTGGGCCGCTACCAGACGCTGCGCAAGGCCGGCGGCGTCTCGGCCGAGGATCTGCTGACGGCCGAGCTGAACGTCAAGCGCACCGAGATCCAGCTGCGCCAGCAGCACGAGCAGATCGACGATGGCAAGCGCGTCACCTCGTCCAGCATCGAGGGCGCGCGGCTGCAAAAGAGCATCCTGCAAAAGCAGCTGCAACAGCAACAGGAACTGCTGGCGCAAACCCAGGTGCGCGCCCCCTTCGCCGGCATGCTGAGCTGGCTGCTGGCCGACGAAGGCGCCAGCCTGGCCACCGGCCAGCTGGTGGCCAAGGTCTCCGAACTGAGCAACTACAAGGTCGAAGCCTCGCTGTCCGACTTCCACGCCCGCGCGCTCAGCGCCGGCCAGGCGGTGCGCGTCGAGCAAGGCAATGTGCGGCTGGACGGCGTGGTGCAGACCATCCTGCCGGAAATCCAGAACGGCACCGTCAAGCTGCTGGTCACCCTGGCCCAGCCCAATCATCCGATGCTGCGCAACAAGCTGCGGGTGGAGGTGAACATCGTCACCGAGCAGAAACAGCACACCCTGCTGGCCGACTACGGCCCCGCCTTCAACGGCCGCGGCCCGCAAGACATCTTCGTGGTGCGCGACGGCGTGGCCCGCAAGACCACGCTCAACATCGGCGCCAGCGACGGCAAGGCCGTCGAGATCCTGGCCGGCGCCCGCGCCGGCGACCGCCTCATCATTTCAGACACCACCCGCTACAAGGAACGCGACAGCATCCGCGTCGCCCAATAACATCATCGAAAGGAGCGCATCATGATACGCCTGAACAAAGTCAGCAAAATCTATCAAACCGACAAAGTCGAAACCCTGGCCCTGAAAGACATCGACCTGCATGTGGCGAAATCGGAATTCGTCTGCATCATGGGCCCCAGCGGTTGCGGCAAGAGCACGCTGCTGAACCTGATCGGCCTATTGGACCGTCCAGGCAGCGGCGCCATCCACGTGGGCGGCGCGCCGGTGGCCTCGTACAAGGACAAGCATGTGGCCAAGCTGCGCAACAACACCTTCGGCTTCATCTTCCAGAGCTTCCACCTGATCAACGACCTGCGCGTGATCGACAACGTCGAGCTGCCGCTGCTGTACCGCGACCTGTCGGCCAAGAAGCGCCAGCGGCTGGCGCGCGAGGCGCTGGAAAAAGTCGGCCTGGGCGCCCGCATGGACCACTACCCCAACCAGCTGTCGGGCGGCCAGCAGCAGCGCGTGGCGATCGCCCGCGCCATCGTCGGCCAGCCGCAGGTGTTGCTGGCCGATGAACCGACCGGCAACCTGGACAGCAAGATGGGCCAGGAAGTGATGGATATCCTGCTCAAGCTCAACAGCGAAGGCACGACCGTGGTGATGGTCACCCACGACGAGCAGGAAGCCAAGCTCGCCAGCCGCATCGTGCGCGTGTTCGACGGCCAGCTGGTCGCTTAAGGAGAGGCCATGTTCAGGAATTATCTGCTGACCGCGTGGAAGGTCTTCATGCGCCGCAAGCTGTTCACCGCCATCAACCTGCTGTGCATCGTGCTGACCCTGGTGGTGCTGCTGGTGGTCACGGCGCTGCTGCAAAACGCCTTCTTCCCCAGCGGCGTCGAGGGCAAGAGCGAGCGTTTCGTGCAAGCCATCACGATCGAGGCCCGCCACACCCAGAACAAGGGCGTGCGCCGCAGCCCGCTCGGCTTCAAGCTGATCGACAAATACATCAAGCCGCTGCCGGGCGTGGAGGCGGTATCGGCCTTCACCATGCCGGAGACCGTGTCGGTCTACCAGGAGGGCCGCGTCAGCGAACTGCTGATGCGCCGCACCGACGCCGAGTACTGGAACATCCTCGACTTCAAGGTGCTGCAAGGCCGCGTGCCGGACCAGGCCGACGTCGACCAGGGCCGCTTCGTGGCCGTGGTCAACGCCAGCACCGCGCGCAAGCTGTTCCCCGGCCTGCCGGCGCTGGCGCAGAAGATCAGCATCGGCGGCCAGTACTTCACCGTGATCGGCGTGGTCGAGGACGCCATGCACCTGAACGCCTACGCCGATATCTGGGCGCCCATCACCACCTTCCCGTCGACCGACTACCGCAGCCAGATGTTCGGCAACTTCTCCTTCATGGTGCTGGCGCACACGGCCGCCGACCTGCCGCGCATCAAGCGCGACATCGAGGCCGCCGCCAAGACCGTGGTGTTCGACGATCCCAAGGTCTACAACATCGCCCGCATCTGGGGCGACAGCAAGCTCGACCTGTTCTCCCGCATGCTGTTGCAGCAGGAAGGGGCCGATTCCGGCGCCAGCACACTGTTGCTCATCATCGGCGGCCTGATGCTGCTGTTCATGGCGCTGCCGGCGCTCAACCTGGTCAACCTGAACACCGGCCGCATCCTTGAACGCAGCAGCGAGATCGGCGTGCGCAAGGCCTTCGGCGCCACCAGCGGCCACCTGGTGCGCCAGCTGGTGCTGGAGAATGTGCTGCTGTGCCTGGCCGGCGGCCTGATCGGCCTGGCCTGCGCGCGGCTGGTGCTGTGGTGGCTGGAAGGCTCGGGCCTGATCCCCTACCTGCGGGTGGATCTGAACCTGGCCGTGTTCGGCATGGGCCTGCTGCTGGCGACCGTGTTCGGCCTGCTGTCCGGCGTGCTGCCGGCCTGGAAAATGTCCCGCCTCGACCCCGTGCACGCCTTGAAAGGAGCCGCATAATGCTGCGCCACTTACTGAAATTGATCTGGAAGCGCAAGTCGCGCAATATGATGCTGTCGCTGGAGATCCTGCTGGCCTTCGTGGTGGTGTTCGCCATCAGCGCGTTCGCCCTGCGCAGCTACCAGTTGTACCAGATGCCGACCGGCTTCAGCTACCAGAACCTGTGGTCGGTCGTGCTCAACGCCCGCACCGAGGACGGCATCGGAGCCGATCCGCAGATCTACGACCGGCTGCGCCAGAGCCTGAAGGCCTTGCCGGAAGTGGAGGAAGTGAGCTTCACCAGCTTCCCGGTCTACGAGATGTCGAACTGGACCAGCGAATTCACGCTGCGCGAAGGCAAGCGCAAATTCGTCTCCAACCTGTTCCAGATGAGCGATGAATTTCCCGCCGTGGCCAACATGACGCTGGCCGAGGGCCGCTGGTTCTCGCGGGCGGACGACGGCGCGGCCGAGCAGCCGGTGGTCATCAACCGCCGCCTGGCGCAGAAGCTGTTTGACGGCAAGCCGGTGCTTGGCCAGGTGTTCAGCGAGGACGAGGAAAAGCCGAAGAAGGCGCTCAAGCAGTACAAGGTGGTCGGCATCGTCGAGGAATTCCGCAGCCAGGGCGAGTTCATGTCGCCGACCAACTTCATGCTGGTGCGCCATCAGATCAGCGCCGAGGGCGGTGCGCTCAATGCGATCCAGCTCAAGGTGCGGCCCGGCACGCCGCGCACCTTCGAGGCGGCGCTCAACCGCCAGCTCAAGCTGGTGCGCAACGACTGGAGCTACACCATCTCGCCGACGGTCGACATGCGCACCACGATGCTCAAGGCGCAGACCATTCCGCTGACGGTGCTGGCGGTGATCGCCGCCTTCCTGCTGGTGATGGTGGCGTTCGGCCTGTTCGGCGTGCTGTGGCAAAACACCACCCAGCGCATCCCGGAGATCGGCCTGCGGCGCGCCATCGGCGCCGATTCCGGCCATATCTACAGCCAGATCATCGTCGAGCAGATGCTGCTCAGTTCGGGCGCCATCTTCATCGCGCTGCTGTTGCTGGTGCAACTGCCGCTGACCGGCGCGCTGGGCGACAGCCTGAACTGGGCGGTGTTTTTGATGGCGACGGCGCTATCGGCCAGCGTGATCTATCTGCTATCCTTGCTCTGTTCGCTCTATCCGGGCTGGCGCGCCGCGCGCCTGAGCCCGACCCAGGCGCTGCACTATGAATAAGGCTGTTTGAATTGATGGAATCATCCCCGAAGCAACGCATTTTGATCGTCGACGACGACAGCGCGGTACAGGTGTCGCTGGCGCTGCTGCTCAAGCAGTCCGGCTTCGACACCGTGTGCTGCGACGATCCGCAGCAGGCGCTGGCGCAGCTGGCGCGCCAGCCGGTCGACCTGGTGCTGCAGGACATGAACTTCTCGCTGCGCACCAGCGGCGAGGAAGGCTTGCAGCTGCTGGCCGAGATCAAGCAGCTGCAGCCGGCGCTACCGGTGCTGCTGATGACGGCCTGGGGCTCGATCGCGCTGGCGGTCAAGGGCGTGCAGGCGGGCGCCGCCAACTTCTTCACCAAGCCCTGGGACAACGCCCAGCTGATGGAGCTGATCCGCACCACGCTGGACACCGCCGCGCCCGCCCCGGCCGGCTCCGGCTGCCCCACGCGCGCCGCGCTCGACGCCCAGTTCGATTTCAGCGGCATCGTCGGCGAGCATCCGCGGCTGTTGAAGCTGCTGTCGACCATCGGACAAGTCGCGGCCACCAGGGCGCCGGTGCTGATCCTGGGCGAGAGCGGCTGCGGCAAGGAGCTGATCGCCGACGCCCTGCACCGCAACAGCCCGCGCGCGGCGCGGCCCATCGTCAAGATCAACATGGGGGCGATCACGCCGTCGCTGTTCGAAAGCGAGATGTTCGGCCACGTGCGCGGCGCCTTCACCGACGCCAAGACCGACCGCAAGGGCCACGTCGCCAGCGCGCACGAGGGCACCTTGTTCCTCGACGAGATCGGCGAGCTCAACCGCGCCGACCAGGTCAAGCTGCTGCGCGTGCTGCAGGACCAGACCTACCAGGCGGTCGGCGCCAGCCGCATGGAACGGGCCGACATCCGCGTGGTGTCGGCCACCAACCGCGAGCTGGCCGAGCTGGTGGCCAGCGGCGAGTTCCGCGAAGACCTGTTCTACCGCCTCAACCTGATCACCATCCGCCTGCCGCCGCTGCGCGAACGGCGCAGCGATATCCCGCTGCTGGCGCGCCACATCATCGTCCAGGTGGCGGAAAGCTATGGCCTGGGGCCGGCCAGCATCGCGCCGGCCGCGCTGGAATGGCTGGGCGCGCAGCCGTGGCCAGGCAATATCCGCCAGCTCAAGCAGACGCTGGAGCGCACCTTGCTACTGGTCGGCAAGAGCGAACTGAAACAGGCCGACTTCATCGCCGCCGAGCAGCACGAGCACGGCGGGTTGCCGCGCCCAGCCAGCCTGGGCGTGGACGGCATGACGCTGGAACAGGTGGAGCGCCACATGATCGCCAAGGCGCTGGAGCAGCACCAGGGCAATATCTCGCGCGTGGCCAAGGCGCTGGGCCTGAGCCGCACCGCGCTGTACCGGCGGCTGGAGCGGCACGGCCTGGGCGGCGACGCCGGGTCCGAGTCCGACCACCAAGCGCGCGCATGAGCCTGCGCCGCAGCCTGTACGGCTACCTGGGCGCCGCCCACCTGCTGTTCCTGGGCCTGGCCATCAGCCTGCTCCACCAGGCGCCGCTGCTGATGCTGGGGCTGGAGGCGGTGGTGCTGCTGAGCTTTGCGCTGGGCGTGCTGCTGATCCGCCGCGCGCTCGAGCCGCTGGGCTACACCCGCCACTTCCACGACCTGCTGCAAGACCAGCACTACGCGGCGCGCCTGCAGCAAAGCGGCGATCCGCAATTGAACGAACTGGTCCAGCTGTTCAACACCATGCTGGGCGCGCTGTACCAGGAGCGTTTGCAGCTGGGCGAACAGCAAGGCTTCCTCGACCGCCTGCTGGAGGCGACGCCGAGCGCGGTGATCGTGTTCGACTTCGACGGCCGCATCAGCCTGCTCAACGCCAGCGCGCACGCGCTGCTCAAGCGGGACGACGCCAAGGGCAAGCCGCTGTCGGCCTGCCTGCCGGCGGACGCCGACCCGCACCATCCCGGCCTGCTGGCCCAGCTCGACGCGCTGCCGCTGGGCGACAGCCAGCTGTTGACCGACACCGACGGCCGCCGCTACCGTGGCCAGCGCGGCCATTTCTACGACCGCGGCTTCGCCCGCCACTTCCTGCTGATCGAGGAGTTGACGGCCGAACTGGAGAGCTCGGAGAAAGCCACCTACGACAAGCTGATCCGCGTGCTGGCGCACGAGGTCAACAACACGGTGGCGGCCACCGGTTCGGTGCTCGATTCGCTGCTGTACTACCGCAGCCAGCTGGCCGAGCGCGACGGCGAAGACTTCAGCACCGCCATCGTCGCCGTCAAGCGCCGCAACGTCAGCCTGGGCGAGTTCATCGAGCGCTTCACGCGGGTGGTCAAGATGCCGGCGCCGGAGCTGCGGCCCAACGCCGTGCGCGCCATCATGGACGACATCCTCTACCTGTACCGCGAGCCGTGCCGCAGCCGCAGCATCCGCATCGCCTGGCAGCGCTGCGACGAGGTGCCGGCCATCGCCCTCGACCGCCACCTGATGGAGCAGGCGCTGCTGAACGTGGTCAAGAACGCGATGGAGGCGGTGGAAGCGCGGGCGGCCGACGCGGGCGGCGAGAAGACGATCGAGTTCGTGCTGGCCAGCGAGGCCGACGGCGTGCGCCTGTCGGTGATCGACTCCGGCGACCTGCTGGGCGACGTACCGGCGCGGCAGTTGTTCACGCCCTTCTTCACCACCAAGAAAGGCGGCCAGGGCATCGGCCTGCTGTTTGTGCGGGAAGTGCTGAACCGTCACGGCTACAGCTACCGCCTGGCCGCCACCGGCCACGGCACCACCCGCTTCGACATCTGGCTAAGCGGGGGTCAAGTCTGACATTCGGACACGGCACGGTGGGCGTGCTGGTGCCGATGGACACGCCGGGCGTCTCGGTCGGCAAGAAGATCCGCAAGATCGGCATGAACGCTTCCGACGTCGGCTCGCCCACCTCCTCCTTCATGATAAAGAAC